>JBBSSV010000197.1:0-3970 GCA_038241705.1 Burkholderiales bacterium
CGGCGCGGCATCGGCCCAGATGTGGTGCGCAAGCTGCGCCGGGGGCATTGGGTGATCCAGGCGCAGTTGGACCTGCATGGTCTGCGCCGTGACGAGGCGCGGGAAGCGCTGATCCTGTTCATCCGCAGCGCCACCAAGCGGGGCCAGCGCTGTGTGCGCATCATTCACGGCAAGGGGCTGGGGTCCATCAACAAGGAACCCGTATTGAAATACAAAGTGCGCACCTGGCTAGTGCAAAAAGAAGAGGTGCTGGCCTTTTGTGAAGCGCGCCCGGTCGACGGGGGCTCAGGTGCCTTGGTGGTGCTGCTCAAAGCGCAGACCTGAACAATTGGCTTAGATGGCCTCAAGTCCGGTTTCACCCGTGCGAATCCGCACCACATGCTCGACGTTCTGCACAAATATCTTGCCGTCGCCGATCTTGCCAGTGCGCGCTGCCTTGACAATCGCTTCCACGGCATACTCGGCCACTTCAGCAGCGACCACCGCTTCAATCTTGACCTTGGGCAGAAAATCGACCACGTACTCGGCGCCCCGATACAACTCAGTGTGCCCCTTCTGACGGCCAAAGCCTTTCACTTCAGTCACGGTCAAGCCCGTGACGCCGGCATCGGCCAGGGCTTCGCGGACTTCATCCAGCTTGAAGGGTTTAATCACTGCAGTAATGAGCTTCATGGGAACTCCTTGATTGTCCGTCTCGCCGCACCAGCGCGAGCCGATGGTAATTATGTAATACTTTCCGCCCCCATGCATGGGCTGTTCAGCAGCGCGCATTCGGCGAAGCCTGTACGACTCGGGCTATTATGCAGAACCGTCAGCCTTCGTCAGCGGAAAAATTCTTTCTTGCTTCCTGCTTTTTTGCCCCCTGTATTGCTCATGAGGTTAGCCCTGAATTATCGCACGCGCATCTTGTCTTCCCTCTCGTCCATCGGTCAACCTGAATGGGACGCTCTGCTGGCGAAGCAGCCAGAGGGCAACCCTTTTCTCTCGTATGCTTTCCTTGACGCCCTACACACGTCGGGCTCGGCCAGTCAGGCCAGCGGCTGGCAACCCCAGTTCCTGACGCTGTGGCAGGACAACCAACTGGCTGCCGCCATTCCCTTGTATGTCAAAGCCCACTCCTATGGCGAATACGTCTTTGACTGGGCCTGGGCCGACGCCTATTACCAGCATGGTCTGCCCTACTATCCAAAGCTGCTATCGGCCATTCCGTTTACACCGGTCAACGGCAACCGATTGCTGGCGCGAGACGAAGCGGCGCGCACTGCCTTGATCGCCGCGCTGTGCGAAGTGCGCCAGAGCAGCCAGACTTCATCCACTCATATTCTGTTTCCTTCCGCGACAGAAGCGCATGAGCTGCAACAGGCAGGTTTCATGTTACGCGGCGGCATACAGTTTCACTGGCTAAACCCGGGATACCGCGATTTTGATGCGTTTCTGGCTACGTTGGTCCAGAAAAAACGCAAGAACATCCGTGCGGAGCGACGCCGCGTGCGTGAGGCTGGCATCACCTTTCGACATGTTCTGGGCACGCAGGCGGATGAATCGGATTGGCACTTTTTCAAGCGTTGCTACGACCATACCTATGCCGCGCACGGCTCCACGCCCTACCTGAACCTGGATTTTTTTCTGGAAATTGGCCGCACCATGCCTGAACAGCTAGTGCTGGTGATCGCCGAACGTGCTGGCCAGCCGATTGCAGCGGCGCTTGCTGTGTATGACGCGCAGACACTATATGGCCGCTATTGGGGAGCCCTGGAATCCCATCCCTGCCTGCATTTCGAAACCGCTTACTATCAGTTGATCGACTTTTGTATCGCCCAGCGCATCGCCTGCTTTGAAGGTGGTGCCCAAGGCGAGCACAAGATGGCACGCGGCTTTCTGCCGCAAAAGACCTGGTCGGCGCACTGGCTGGCGCATCCCGCCTTTGCGAATGCGGTTGAGCGCTTCCTGGAACGTGAAACCGGCGGAATTGAGATGTACCTGAGCGAACTGGATGAGCGCACGCCCTTCCGGCAAGGTTCCTGAGCGAAGCCAGTGAACCCGGCCGCTGGCCCAATGGTGCAGGCAGCGGCAGCCTAACTAATGTCAGGTTAAGACAGGCTTAGCCGGCAGGCCAGATGCCGGTGGTGTCGGACGAGTTGTTCTGCTGGTAGTTATCAACCCCACTAACGATTTCGGCACAGGCTGCTTCAGCACCGGCCCAGCCTTCGATCTTGACCCACTTGCCTTTTTCCAGATCCTTGTAGTGCTCGAAAAAATGTTGAATTTGCTGCAACTGCAACGGACTCAGATCTTCCGGCTGTTGCAGGTGGCTGTACATTGGTAGCACCTTATCAATCGGCACTGCCAGCACCTTGGCATCTTCGCCCGCTTCGTCGGTCATCTTCAGCACGCCCAGCGCCCGGCAACGCACCACCACCCCTGGAAACAAGGGAAAAGGCGTGATCACCAACACATCTACCGGGTCGCCGTCAGGTGACAGGGTCTGCGGCACATAACCATAATTGCAGGGATAATGCATTGCGGTTCCCATGAAGCGATCAACGAAAATCGCTCCCGTATCCTTGTCGACTTCATACTTGATCGGGTCGGCATTCATCGGAATTTCAATGATCACGTTGAAGTCATTGGGCACGTCGCGGCCCGCAGGAACGTTATTCAGGCTCATGGCATTCTCTTGGTTGAAAGACAAAGATGAAATTATAGCCAGATGGGCAGCCGGGATCCGGCTTGCTCATCTGCTTGTCAGATAATCTGGGCGGCGCTGCGGTAGTGACGGTCGGCCTGCTCAGGCTGGTCCAGGGCTTCATGCAGTTTCGCCAGATGCAGGTGGGCTTCACGCTGCAAGACTTCTGGTGCGGCGGCAGTGCGCGCCAGGCTCAGGGCGCGGTCCAGTTGACGTTCGGCCTTGCCCCAGAGTTTTTGCCGCTGGCACAGCACACCTAGCGTCAGGCTCAGCTCGGCATCTTCGGGGTGGGCCTTTTGCCAGCGCTCGCAATGTTCGATCTGCTGACGCAATGCAGGCGTGCCCTCTTCGGCGACGCTGGCGCGGTAAGGGCGCAACAGGCGCGCATCCCACTCATTGGCCAGGGCGTGCTCGACCACCGTTGCGGCTTCGGCAGGCAGGCTGCAGCGGTTGAAGCCGATGGCCGCCGGCAAGGCGATGTAAGACTGAATTTTTTCGACAGGCGGTACGCTTTTCCAGAGCTGGCGCAGGGATTCTGCATCTAGGGCCGGATCTGCCAGCAAGTCGGAATAAGCCTGCTCGCGCATGCGACGCGACAGAGCCGGTTGCAGGGCCTTGTGCTTGTCTAGCATCCGCACCTTGTGCAGCACTTCTGGCCAGTTGCCAGCCTGTTGGTTGGCCGTGAGCGCCAGATGTTGCGCTTGAGCATAGCGCACGCCACTGGCTTCAAGCTGCTGGACGACTGCTAGCGCCGCCTCCGGCTCATGGGCTTCGTTATAGAGTTCTATCTGCGTCATCAAGCGTGCGGTCTCCAGCGACTTGTCGTTCTGGAGCTTGCCAAGCCATTGATCGCGACGCGCCGGTTGCTGCTGGCGCCCGGCTGCACGAGCACCGATGAGCGCTGCCACACCAGCATTCGCTGGCACTTTTGCCGCTTGTGTCGCTGATTTTTCTGCTTGACCGAAGCGGCCTTCGAACCAGCTGCGCATGGCATCACGCAAGGCGGCATTGGCAATGCGTTCACGCTTCTGCTGGCGGTAGCGGCCGACGCGCTGGGGGATTCTCCGGGTAGCTGCCAGGGTTTGAATTACGGCGTACAGCAACGCAAACAGCAGTGCCAACAGCAGAAGGAAGAAATTGAGCGACAGATCAATCCGGTACGGTGGGTAAAACAGGACGACGTTGCCGACGTTGTAGCGTGCTGCCAAGGCAATCCCGATGGCAGCGGCAAACAAGACGATGATCCAGATGAAAATACGCATGATAGTCAAGATCCGGTGGCGA
>JBBSSV010000198.1:0-3956 GCA_038241705.1 Burkholderiales bacterium
AGGCTCGAGTGGTTTTGGCGTTTTCTGCAACAAAATAATCCAGGGATGCGGTCAGCGCCTGGATTGGTGCCGGAATGCTCATGCCAAGCGCATCGTTGTCCGTTTCAACTTCTTGAATGAGCAGGTTGGGAATGAGGTAGAGAGTACCGGGCATGATGGTCTGAGGTGGCTGTTTTGGGAAAGGTGAAGCAGGCAGCTGTTTGCAAAGCCAGTGAAAAAAAAGCTTACTCGCCAGAATTCAGGGAAGGTTGGTAAAGAACGCTACACCTGCACGGCGCAACATGTTTGTCAGGGCAATCAGCGGCAGACCAGTCAGGGCCGTCGGGTCGCTGCTTTCGATTTTCGCGATCAACGCAATGCCTAGCCCTTCGTTCTTAGCGCTGCCAGCGCAGTCATAGGGCTGTTCAATGCGAAGATAGTTGCTCAGGTCTTGGTCAGGCAATGCGCGAAACCTGACGCGGGTCTGGATGTTTTCTATCTGTAACGCAAGAGGCTCAGAAGACGGCAGGCGACTATCGAGCAGGCATAGGGCGCTGTGGAAAATGACTTCGCGCCCGCGCATGGTTTGCAACTGTTGCAGCGCCTTGTCATAGGAACCGGGCTTACCGATCTGCTGGCCGTCCAAAGTCGCGACCTGGTCGCAGCCAATCACCAGGGAATGGGGCGTGCGCTGGGCGATGGCTGCTGCTTTCTCGCGGCAAAGGCGCAAGGCAGTGGCTTCTGCATTCTCGCCAGACTGCGCAGTCTCATCGATTGCCGGTACCGTGACGTCGAAGGGCAAATGCAGTCGCTCTAGCAGCTCGCGGCGGTAGACAGAGCCAGAGGCAAGGATGAGGCGAAAGGGTGGCAGGGAAGAAGACATGACAAGCACGAGGCCGAAGGATTCACACAAGGTAGTCTGCCGTCGCTGGAGCGCGACAGATACTTTGACCGAAAAGGAAAAAGCCTGCTATTATCGCAGGTTTTCCAGCCGGGCAAAAAATGACCGTTCTTGTCATCGACCCCTTTGAATTCAGTCATCGTCAGGAAAGTCGCGAAGGCAGTTTGCCGATCAACACACTGACTCGACTTACGCAAGAAGTGGCTAATACTGCAGGTGTCCTGACTTGGCAAGTGCAGGGGCGGGCCGGCGCTTCAAAAGCGCCCCGTTTGCTCTTGTCTGTTACTGGCCAGTTGCAACTGGCTTGTCAGCGTTGTCTGTTGCCTATGGAGTTTGCTCTTGATACGAGGTCGACGCTGGTACTTGCCAAGGATGATGCCGAGGCCGATCAACTGGAAGAGGTGCTGGAAGATCAGGATGTGGATGTGGTGGTCGCCACGCCTTCTATGGACTTGGTTGAGTTGATCGAGGACGATGTTTTACTAGCACTGCCCTATTCACAACGCCATGCGACTTGCCCGGGCCATCCCGACGCAGTGCAGGTGAAGAATGAGCGTCCCGACTCGCCATTCAAGGTGCTTGAAAACTTGAAGGGCGAATCGGACGAGTCAAAGTAAACAAATCAAGCGATGGGTTGTCAATTGCAAGTGATTGAAGGCCCATCGAATGGATAAGTAGGACGTGACGCGGGTGACCGCGCACAATGAAAGAATGGGTGTCTGTTCTTATGCCTTCAGGTAAGACGCTCGTGCTAAAATTTTTTGATATTCAGTTAGGAGTCATCATGGCCGTTCCGAAAAGCAAGAAATCCCCTTCCCGTCGCGGCATGCACCGTTCCCACGACTTTCTGGTTGCCTCCCAGTTGGCGATTGAGCCCACCACGGGTGAAACCCATATGCGCCATCATATCAGCCCCAATGGCTACTATCGTGGTCGCAAGGTTCTCAAGACCAAGAACGACGAGTAATTCGTCCTCTTGCACTCAGTTCAGATGCGGCGAGGCGAGCGCTTTGGCTTGACGCCGCATTTTGCATGCGCCATTCTTCGCCGTCATTTTGAATCAAGCGATATTGGACTCTTACGCTGAGTCGCAAATGGCGCCGAATCAAAATAATGACAATTAAAATCTCTATCGATTGCATGGGCGGCGATCACGGCCCTGTCGTAACCGTTCCCGCAGCCCTTGCCTTTCTGAGCAAGGAGCCAAAAGCGGAGCTGATTCTGGTTGGTCAGGAAGAAGCGATCAGGGTCGAACTGCGCAAGTTTAACCAAGATGCCAATCCGCGCATCAGCCTTCGCCATGCCAAAGAAGTCGTCACCATGAGCGATCCGCTTGAGGTGGCCTTGCGGCGCAAAAAAAATTCTTCCATGCGTGTGGCGATCAACTTGGTTAAGGACGGTGAGGCTCAGGCTTGCGTTTCTGCAGGCAATACGGGCGCTTTGATGGCGGTGTCGCGTTATGTGCTAAAAACCATTCCCGGCGTCGACCGTCCCGCTATCTGTACCCTCATACCCAATCAGAAAAACACTGCCACTTATATGCTGGATCTGGGGGCAAACGTGGATTGCGAACCGGAACATCTGCAGCAATTTGCCCTGATGGGCTCGGCATTGGTGTCTGCGCTGGAAAACAAACCTAAGCCAACGGTCGGCCTGCTGAACATCGGCGCCGAAGACATCAAGGGCAACGACGTCGTCAAGCGCACTGCAGTTTTGCTGCGCAACGACCATGCACGGGGCGTACTGAATTTTTACGGCAATGTCGAAGGCAATGACATTTTCGAAGGTACCACCGACCTGGTGGTGTGCGACGGTTTTGTCGGCAACGTTACCCTGAAGTCATCCGAAGGCCTGGGACGGCTGGTTAAGTCGGTGCTGACCAGTGAGTTCAAGAACGGCTTTTTCAATATGTTGGGTGCCTTCATTGCGCAGCGTGCCTTTCGTTCCATTTCTGAAAGACTGAATCCTTCCCGCTACAATGGCGCCAGTCTGCTGGGATTGCGCGGCGTTGTTTTCAAAAGCCACGGCGGTGCCGATGTGTACGGCTATGAATGCGCGATCCAGCGGGCCTTTGATGCAGCCAGGTCGGATGTGTTGTCGCGCGTCTCCATGGCGATTGCGGCACTCATGCCACAGCCTGACCCCGCCGTGCATGCTGCGCCGGACCATCAAGCAGTTCCTGCGGCGTTAACCCAATCTGAATCAGCATGACCACTTATAGCAAAATCATCGGGACCGGCAGCTTCCTGCCTCCTCGCCGCGTAACCAACCAAGAACTGGTAGCGCAACTGGCAGCCAAGGGCGTTGAGACTTCGGATGAGTGGATTGTGACGCGAAGCGGCATTGCCGCGCGCCACTATGCCGAACCGGATGTCCATTCCAGTGATCTGGCTGTGTGCGCTTCCCAGGCCGCACTGGGCATGGCAGGGCTAGCTCCTAATGATATTGACCTGATTATTCTGGCAACGTCGACGCCTGATCACCTAGGTGGCTTTCCCAGTACCGCCTGCGTCGTGCAACGCAAGCTAGGGATCACCAATCACTGCGCCGCTCTGGATGTGCAAGCGGTGTGCAGTGGCTTTGTGTATGCGGTGTCGATCGCCGACAGCTTCATCAAGTCAGGCGCACACAAAAATGTGCTGATTATCGGTGCCGAAGTGTTTTCCCGGATTGTTGATTTTGAAGACCGCTCCATCTGCGTGCTGTTTGGCGACGGTGCGGGCGCGGCAATACTGTCGGCTTCGGATGAACCTGGTGTGCTGGCTTCACGCCTGCATGCCGATGGCAGCCATGGCGATATCCTGTGTATGCCGGGCAGCGTCAGCAATGGTGCCGTGGCCGGCAGTGCCTTCATGCATATGGACGGTCCAGCTGTGTTCAAGCTGGCGGTTTCGGTGCTTGACAAGGTGGCACGTGAGACATTGGAAGAAGCGAACATGCAGACTTCCGACGTCGATTGGCTGATTCCACATCAGGCCAATATCCGCATCATGCAAAGCACTGCAAAAAAACTCGATATACCAACAGAAAAAGTGGTGGTAACGGTGGATCAGCACGGCAACACTTCCGCCGCCTC
>JBBSSV010000199.1:0-3946 GCA_038241705.1 Burkholderiales bacterium
GGCACCATTGCCGATCTGATTCACTATCGCAGCCAGCACGAAAGCATCATTGAACGCGTCGGCGAGCGTCAGTTGACTACGCCCTATGGCGTCATGCGCACTGTGTTGTACCGCGATACCACCAGCGGCAGTGCCCACATGGCACTGGTGCATGGTGAGATCGCAGGTGATGAAGAAACGCTGGTGCGCGTGCACCAACCGGTGTCCTTGCTGGATTTATTAGAAACCAAGCTGACAGCCCATTCCTGGAGCATGGCCGCGGCAATCGCCGCGATTCAGGCCGCCGAGCAAGGCGTCATGGTTTTGCTTAATTGCGAGGAACCCGCCGAGCAGTTGTTTGCCGAATGGGAAGCGCTGGACGCGCCCGACAAATCGGTCAGTCAAAGTGCCCGCATGGATTTACGCAACTACGGCATTGGTGCCCAGATACTGAAAGATCTGGGCGTGCGCAAAATGCGGCTGTTGGCCAGCCCGCGCAAGATGCCCTCCATGACGGGCTTTGATCTAGAAGTCGTTGGCTATCAAGACAAGTCCAAGCCAGGCTAAGCCATTTGGCAGGCTTTTCAGTCAAAGGAATTGTCAGGATAAATGCGGCAAGCGTGTCGGTTTTCTTCTGTGACGTCCCGTTCTCCGGTAATCTGCGGCAAGTGGCCAGCTTGAATTGGCATGCAACCCTCTTTAGTTTTTTGAATTGTTTTTGTGGGTTTAAGCGCAGCTGCGCATAAAGGAATCTCATGACTGTCGGATTTTACGAAGCCAATCTGGATGGTGTCGGCCTGCGGGTCGGTATCGCGCAAGCACGCTTTAACGAAGATATTTGCCACGGGCTGCTCTCGGCCTGCCTGGCTGAACTCAAGCGCCTGGGCGTTGAGGACCAGGATGTATTGCTGGTGACGGTGCCGGGTGCGCTGGAAATTCCGACCGCCCTGCAAAAGTTGGCTGAAACCGAGCAGTTCGATGCGCTGATCGCCATTGGCGCAGTGGTGCGCGGTGAAACCTACCATTTCGAGCTGGTCGCTAATGAGTCCGGTGCCGGCATCACCCGCATCGGCCTGGACTTCGGCATTCCCATTGCCAATGCCGTGCTCACCACAGAAAACGAAGAGCAGGCCGAAGCGCGCATGGCTGAAAAAGGTACCGATGCAGCCAAGGTGGCCGTGGAAATGGCGAACCTGGCACTAGCGCTGGAAGAGTTGGTTGAAGCAGCTGAAGACGTAATTTCCTGATCGGCTGGTAATAAACTCCTGCTTGCGGGCGTCGTTGATGCAAGGTGGCGGCCAAGTTTTTGATAACTGTTGCCTGCAGTTGCGCAGACAGCGCCAAGGCCGCCGCCAGGACTGAACGTCTCGGCAATCGATTTGCCCACCGGCTGGTTCCGGCCAGAGGTTTTCGGATGAAATCGGTTTTTCGCAGTCAGACGCTGCGTTCAGACACGCGCCCACGCTTTCCTGACTGCCGCCGCTGTTTTCTTACTTTTGTTTAACGGCACATCTGTGCCCTGTTTGTCCACCATGAATCAGAAAACCCAACACGCCAATCCCAACAAAAACCGCACCCCGCGTCACCGCGCCCGGGAGTTTGCCCTGCAGGGTGTCTACCAATGGCTACTGAGCAAAGAAGACCTCGGCGTGATTGAGGCACACATGCGCCAGTCCCACGGGTTTGCCAAGTCTGATGCGGAACATTTCTCGGTGCTGCTCTCTGGGACCATCCGGCAGGTCGAGGCCTTGCGCACTGCGATCACGCCCCTGATCGATCGTCCCTTGCATCTCTTGTCGCCGGTCGAGCATGCCGCCCTGCTGATCGGCGCCTACGAACTGCAAAACCATATCGAAATTCCTTATCGGGTGGTCATTAACGAAGCGGTCGAGCTGACCAAGTCCTTTGGTGGCATCGATGGTCACAAGTATGTCAACGGCGTGCTCGACAAGCTTGCCATGCGTATGCGGGCCTTGGAAACCGGTTCGAAATCAGCGAGCGACGACTGATCCGGGCATGGTTTCCATGCAAAATCAGCAAGGCTTGAAGGGACTGCAACTGGCGCAGCGGGTCGATCAGATCGCGCCCTTTCATGTCATGGAACTGGCCAAACGCGCTGCCGCACTGGAGGCCCAGGGACGCGACATCATCCACATGGAAATCGGCGAACCCGATTTTGGCGCGCCCCCTGCGGTATTGGACGCGGCGGCTGCCGCTATGCGCCAGGGCCGCCTGCAGTACACTGCCGCGACCGGCTTGCCCGAACTGCGCCGCGCCATCAGTGGTCATTATCGCGAGACCTTTAAACTAGACGTTCCGGCCGAACGCATCATCGTTACCGCCGGCGCGTCGGGTGCCTTGCTGCTGGCCTGTGCCGCGCTAGTCGAAAGCGGGGCAGGGGTGCTGATGCCTGACCCGTGTTATCCCTGCAACCGGCATTTTGTCGCTGCCTTTGACGGCAAGCCACAAATCATTTCGTGCGGACCTGAACAACGCTTTCAACTGCGCGCCGAGGATGTGGAGGCGCATTGGAATGCAAGTACCCAAGGCGTGTTGCTGGCGTCGCCGTCCAACCCGACTGGCACCTCGGTGCTGCCGCAAGAACTGGCGCGGATTGTCGCTGCCGTACGAGCGCGTAATGGCTTTGTGGTGGTCGACGAGATTTACCAGGGCCTGAGCTATGACGCACCGCCGTTTTCCGCTTTGTCGCTGGATGAGGACTGCATCGTCATCAACAGCTTTTCTAAGTATTTCAGCATGACCGGCTGGCGCTTGGGCTGGCTGGTGGTGCCTGAGAGCTTGGTGCCTGCCATCGAGAAACTGGCACAAAATCTCTTCATCTGTCCTTCCAGCTTGGCTCAGCATGCGGCAATGGCTTGCTTTACGCCGGCAGCACAGGCCATTTACACCCAGCAAAAGGAAGCCTTTCGTCAGCGCCGCGACTTTCTGTTGTCGGCCTTGCCATCGCTTGGTTTTAGGGTGCCGGTGGTGCCAGACGGCGCTTTCTACATCTATGCCGATTGCAGCGCCTTGACCGACGATGCCCATGCCTTTGCCTTGGAACTGCTGGAGCAGACTGGTGTGGCAATGGTGCCGGGACTGGATTTTGGACCAACCACGGCGCGCACGCATTTGCGACTGTCTTATGCTAATTCACTGGGAAACCTGCAAGAAGCTATGTCTCGCTTACAAACGTATCTGTCGCAGCGTTAGGTCGCCGTCAACTACCCTGGCCTGAGGACCGAGTCTTGCAGAGCTGACGCTTTGTAAGCCTGAGCTTGTCTACACCAAGCGGAAAAAAAAGACGTAAAAAAAGGAGCCATCAGGCTCCTTTTTTGCATGTAATAAATAGTATGCAGGCGTGTTCAGCCAAGCTTCAGGCCGGCAGGTCGGTGGCGTCGGCCGTGAAGATTTCGGCTTCAAGAATAGGTGCTTCTTCAATCACTTCGACCGGCTTAGGGGCGGGTTTGACCACGGCTTTTTTGGGCGTGGTGGCGTAGATGGAAACTTTTTGCCCACCGGCCACCGATTGCAGGCGACGATATTCGGCTAGTACCTTGGAGCCATAGCCAAAATCGGTTTCAAACGCTGCAGCGCCCACGTACTGCTTCAGGCCAGCTTCGACCGAACCATTGCGCCGCACATATTCCTTCAGGATCAGCGAACCCACCCGGATGTTGGCCTGAGGGTTCAGTGCCGCCTTGACGCCGCCCAGTTCTTCGAACTTTTTGTGGTGTATTTTAGACATCACTTGCATCAATCCTTGCGCGCCCACTGGGCTTTCGGCAAAAGGGTTGAAGCGTGACTCAATCGCCATGACCGCCAGCACCAGCAAGGGATCGAGCTTGATCTCATTGGCAATCGAGTAGGTGGCATTGACCATCATCTGGGTAGCATCGGTCGCTACGCGATAGCGCCGCGCTAGCCACTGCGCAACGCGCTGCTGTTCGGGGGTTACTTTGGGAGA
>JBBSSV010000200.1:0-3944 GCA_038241705.1 Burkholderiales bacterium
AGTAGGGTTGCTGACTTGCGTGACGGGCGTATCAGGCTCGGGCAAGTCCACCCTGGTCAATGACACGCTCTACCCCGCGGCGTCACGCCATTTGTACGGCTCCAACACCGAACCGGCGGCGCATGATTCCATTTCCGGTATGGAGCATTTCGACAAGGTAATCGCCGTCGACCAGGCGCCGATCGGCCGCACGCCTCGGTCCAACCCAGCTACCTACACCGGGCTGTTTACGCCTATACGCGATCTATTCTCGACGGTGCCGGTTGCCAAGGAACGGGGTTATTCAGCCGGACGTTTTTCCTTCAATGTCAAGGGCGGACGCTGCGAATCCTGTCAGGGTGATGGCGTGCTCAAGGTCGAGATGCATTTCCTGCCGGACGTGTATGTGCCGTGCGACGTTTGCCACGGCAAGCGTTACAACCGCGAAACCCTAGAAGTCCAGTACAAGGGCAAGAACATCACGGAAGTGCTGGCCATGACAGTCGAAGAAGCGCATGCGTTCTTCAAGCCGGTTCCCGTGGTTGCGCGCAAGCTGCAAACCCTGCTGGACGTGGGGCTGGGCTACATTCGCCTAGGCCAGAGTGCGACCACGCTTTCCGGCGGTGAAGCCCAACGGGTCAAGCTGTCGCTGGAGCTGTCCAAGCGCGACACCGGCCGGACCCTGTACATTCTGGATGAACCCACCACTGGCCTGCACTTCCATGACATCGCTCTGCTGCTGAAAGTCATTCATCGCCTGCGCGACCAAGGCAACACCGTCGTCATCATCGAACATAACCTGGATGTCATCAAGACCGCCGACTGGCTGGTGGATCTGGGTCCAGAAGGCGGTGCCGGTGGTGGCCAGATCATTGCCAGCAGCACGCCTGAAGACGTGGCCGCCAATCCGGCCAGCTTTACCGGCCACTATCTGGCACCGTTGCTGAATCAGACTGCGGTAACACCCCGCCCAGCAAACAGGAAGGCTGTGGTATGACCCTGCATTTTTCCATTACCGGACGGGTACAGGGCGTGAGCTACCGCGCGACTTTTGCAGCCCAAGCTCGGGCAATGGGCCTTTCTGGGTGGGTCAGGAACCGGCGCGATGGCTCGGTCGAAGCTCTGGTCGCCGGTGCCTCCGACAAAGTCGAGTACTTGCGGCGCTGGGCGGAAGCAGGGCCACCGCTGGCGCGGGTTGATGCGGTGCAGGCCACGCCTGTAGAAGAAGCGGTTGCGCTCGACAGCAAATTTGTGATTGCGCCTACCGAGTAGGTTGCTTCCGAGTTTGCATCGGCACAAGACTCAGCGCAGACCCAGCCACAAACTGGCCGGCACGAAGACCAGCGCGGCCAGATTGCCAATCAACACGATGGCGGCGACTTTGTCCGGCTCCTGTTGATACTGCTCCGCCACCACAAAGCAAAATACCGCTGGTGGCAGGGCAGCAAATAGATAGATCTGTGCGATCTGCATGGCATTTAGGATCAGCACCTGCTCCAGCAGCCACGCCACCATCAGACCCACAACCGGACAGGCGATGGCGCCGACCACGCCAATGCGCCAGCAGCGCAGATTGGCATCGAGCATGCGCACGCCTAGCGCAAACAGCATCAGCGGAATCGCCGCCTGACCCAGCATTCTCAGGGCGGCCATGATCGGTTGCGGCACCGCCAGATGGAAAAAGGCGAACCCCAGCCCGAGAAAGCTGGCCGTCATCACCGGGTTGGAAATCAGCAGCCAGCCCTGACGTGCCCAGCGTGATCGCAGGGAACCAGCTACCACGGTCTCCTGGCGCCCACTGGCAACCAAACGCAGGCCCACGGAAAAATAGACCATGTTGCAAGCAATGAACAGGGCGACCGCTGCCGACAGACCACTCTCACCAAAAGCAAAGACTGCCAAGGGCAAGCCCATGTTGCCGCAGTTGTTGTACATCATCGGCGGTACAAAACTGCGAACGTCGTAGCCCAGCAGGCGCGACAACGGCCAAGCCAGCACACCCGAGCCCAGAGAAATCAGGGTACCCGCCCAGAACAGCACGGCGTTTTCGCCCAAATCAAAACTTTCAGCGGCCAGCGCGGTAAACACCAGCAACGGCGCCAGGAGGTTGACCGATAGGCCATTGATGGCGGTCATTTCGGTACGCACACTCGGTCCGCGCCAGCGTGCATACAGGTAGCCAATTGCCACCATGACAAACACCGGCAAGATGATGCCGGCAATGCGTTCGAACATGTCCATAGATATTGCTGTCAGGAGTGTGCGTGATGGGCCGGTCCGGAGGCGTCAAGCTAGGGACTTGCCAGTGTACGCTGCAGGCTGGAATGCGTAGCCTTCCGCCCCGGACGAAGGTTGGTCCGGCGCACGAGTCAAAGACACATGTCTAAGTTTCTGACGGATCCAGAAGATGCAATGACTTGATGCACACAGCCTTGGCCAAGGCAAGACTGGCAGGTTTTTTGCTTGAGCAATTCGTTTATACTTTCGGCATCAGTGTAACTCAGAGAAAAATCTTGCCAAAAGTTTTCGACGCCGCACAGGCTCCCCATGCCCTGCAACTGGCTGGTGAAGTCTTGCAAATTGAGGCGGACGCCATCCTTGCCCTGAAAGCGCGCCTGTGCGCAGATCCGGATGGCCGCTTTGTTCAGGCGGTGGCCCTACTTTTTTCTTGCGCTGGACGCGTCGTAGTCTCCGGTATAGGAAAATCTGGTCACGTAGCCCGCAAAATTGCGGCCACCCTGGCGTCTACCGGCACACCTGCCCTGTTCATGCACCCTGCCGAGGCCGCCCACGGCGACTTGGGCATGGTCACCGAGCAAGATGTATTTGTCGCCCTCTCCTATTCCGGTGAAAGCAGTGAGTTGTTGTCCATCGTACCCAGCGTCAAGCGCATGGGCGCACGCCTGATCGCTCTGACCGGCAAGGATGCTTCTTCCCTGGCACAGCTGGCCGATGTTCATTTGAATGTCAGTGTGGCCAAGGAAGCCTGTCCGCTCAACCTGGCACCCACCGCCAGTACCACTGTCACGCTAGCGCTGGGCGATGCACTGGCGGTGGCTTTGCTGGATGCGCGCGGCTTTTGTGAGGAAGACTTCGCTCGTTCCCACCCAGGCGGAGCCTTGGGCAGGCGCTTGTTGACCCGAGTGCGCGATGTCATGCGCAGCGGCGACGCCGTGCCGGCAGTGGATTCCGGCGTGCCTTTAATCGAAGCCTTGTGGGAAATCACCAAGAAGGGCATGGCTATGACGGCCGTGGTGGATCAGGACTTTCGCCCGTGCGGCGTGTTCACCGATGGCGACCTGCGCCGTTTGATTGAGCGTGGCCAGGACTTTACCCAACTTTCCATTGCCGAGGCCATGCACGCCAACCCGCGCTGTATCGGGCCAGATCAACTAGCAGTCGAAGCTGTGCGCCTGATGGAAGAATTCAGGATCAACCAGGTGCTGGTCACCGATGAGCGCGGTATTCTAGTGGGTGCTGTCCATATCCATGATCTCACTCGTGCCAAGGTAATTTGATGACTACCATTCTTGACGCTGCCCGCGACCGCGCCGCCCGCATTCAGCTAATGATTTTCGACGTCGATGGCGTCCTGACCGACGGCCGGCTGCACTTCGGCCCGCAAGGCGAAATGATGAAGAGCTTTCATGTGCTCGATGGCCATGGCATCAAACTATTGCAGCGCGCCGGGATTGCCACGGCCATCATTAGCGCCCGTCAGTCACCCGTTGTGACGCGGCGTGCGAGCGACCTGGGCATCTCCCATGTACGTCAGGGCATCGAAGACAAGCGCCGCACCTTTGAAGAACTGTGCGCCGAAGTCAATGTGGCGGCCGCTGCCTGTGGCTACATCGGCGACGATGTGATCGATCTGCCAGTTTTGACCCGCGTCGGCTTTGCTGCCAGCGTGCCCGGCGGCCATCCGGAAGTGCGCAGCCGCGTGCATTATGTCAGCGTCGCACCCG
>JBBSSV010000201.1:0-3902 GCA_038241705.1 Burkholderiales bacterium
AGACCAGCGCTGCCGCTGGTGGCGTGTTCGGGGAGACAGTCTGCCATCCGAGCATCCAGCAGTTTTACATCTATTTTTTTCATTGAAGGCTTGTTGTTGTCAGGTGTAGGGGAGACCGGCACCATGCAAAGTTGGGGTCAGGCACAAAGTATTCAGTTCTTCAGTCGCTTACTGATTTCCGTGACCAATTGGCGTGCCAGGGCGTGCTTGTCGGCAGCAGGCAGGTGCTGATGGCCGTGTTCGTCAAACAGCACCAGCTCATTGGTATCTTGCCCAAATGTCTGAGGACCTAGGTTGCCAACTAGCAGCGGTACATTTTTTCTCTCGCGCTTGGCCTTGCCATGCTCCAGCAAGTTTTCGGATTCTGCTGCAAAACCGACGCAATAGGGTCGATTGGGTAAGCGTGCAACGGCGGCGAGGATGTCCGGATTCTGTGCAAATACCAGTTCCGGCGTATCGCTATCATTTTTCTTTTTTAGTTTTTTGGTACTGGCATTAGCGATGCGCCAGTCAGCCACGGCAGCGACCGCAATAAAAATGTCATGCTGCGCAACCTGAGCCATGACCACATCATGCATGTTCTGGGCGGTCTGGACATCGATGCGCTGCACGCCATAGGGTGTGTCCAGAGCGGTAGGGCCAGAAATTAGGGTGACACTGGCGCCAGCCTGCCGAGCAGCCCGCGCAACCGCATAACCCATCTTGCCGGAAGACAGGTTGGTGATGCCGCGCACCGGATCAATTGGCTCAAAGGTGGGGCCAGCGGTAATCAGGGCATGGCGTCCGACCAGGGATTTTTCCTGGAAATGTGCCAGTACTTCTTCCAGCAGCTCTGCCGCTTCCAGCATTCGGCCCAGACCGGTCTCGCCGCAAGCCTGGTCGCCGGCTGTCGGACCCAGCACCTGGATATTGTCTGCTCGCAGTTGCACGACATTGCGCTGGGTAGCCGGGTTGGACCACATTTCCACATTCATGGCCGGTGCCACCAGCAGCGGTAGGCAGGCCGGACGCGCCAGGCACAGGGTAGACAGCAGATCATCGCAGCCGCCGTTGGCCAGCTTGGACAGAAAATCAGCAGAGCAGGGCGCGATCAGCAGAAGGTCGGCGTTGCGCGTCAAGTCGATATGCGCCATGTTGTTGTTAATGCGCGCATCCCATTGGTCGGTAAAGACGGGATGCCCCGACAAGGCTTGCATGGTGACCGGCGTGATAAAGTGCAAAGCACCCGCAGTCATCACGACTTGTACGCTGGCACCAGCTTTGGTCAATGCGCGGGTGAGTTCGGCCGCTTTGTAGCAGGCCACTCCACCCGTCAGGCCGAGAATGATTTTTTTACCAGAAAGATCCATACGGACTCCTTTGCAAGGGCAGGGCAGCAGGGCGATGCCAACGACGACTAACGGTTCACGCGCCGCAATTCATCCACCACGAACAGCGCTGCCCCGACAAGAATGGCGCTGTCAGCGATGTTGAAGGCTGGCCAATGCCAGCCGCCTACGTGGAAATCCAGAAAGTCGATGACATGACCATACAGGAAGCGGTCGATGACATTGCCCACCGCACCGCCTAAAATCAGTGCCACCGCCCAGCAAAACAGGCGTTTGCCCGCATGTTTTTTTAGTAGGTACACCATGAATACGGCTGCCACCACGCCAATGGTAGTGAAAAAATACCGCTGCCAGCCGCCCTGATTGGCCAGAAAGCTGAAGGCCGCGCCCTTGTTGTAGACCAGGACGAGATTGAAGAAGCTGGTGACTGCTTCCGATTCACCATACGCAAAGAGCTTGGTGATCGTGATCTTGCTGGCCTGGTCGAACAGAGTCACGATGGCGGCAATGCCTAGCCAGGGAATGAGACTCTGGGAAGTGCTGGCGGATAAACGTTTTCTGGCCATGGAAACTTTCTGACTGCAAGCGGTTAAAGCGGATGACTGAGCGAAATATTCAGTACAAGGACGCTACTGAGTCAGGAACCCGGCCATGCCGAATTCCTGACTGCTGTCACATGTGACTAGGTGGCTTGACATGTGACTAGGTGGCTTGATCGGTGAGGTTGGTCACGCAGCGCCCGCAAATTCCTGGATAGTCCACGTGGGTATCCACGTCTGCTACATGATGCCAGCAGCGCTCGCATTTCTGGTACGACGAAGGCGTCACCCGAATCGCTTCGACCTCGGCATTGGCGGCTTCGCTCACTGTGGCTGACGATGTGATCAATAGATATTTCAAATCACTTCCCAGACTCTTGAGCAGGCTAAGCTTGTCGCCACTGGCCAGAATCTCGACCTCAGCTTGCAGCGAAGAACCTATCTCGCCGGCCATCCTGGCTTCCTCCAAGCGCTTGGCCACGTCACTGCGCACGGCACGCAACTGGGTGTATTTTTCCAATAGCGTAGCGCTGTCGGAAATGGCGGGCAAGTCGTAGAAAGTCTGGGTAAAGATCGTTTCACCACCTGCCTCGTATGCGTCCTTGGAGGCAAAGACTGCCCAGGCTTCTTCTGCGGTAAACGACAGGATCGGCGCCATCAGTCTTAGCAGGGCGTAGGTGATGTGCCACAGGGCGGTTTGGGCCGAGCGTCGACCATGAGAGCTGGGGCCAGCGGTGTACAGTCTGTCCTTCAAGATGTCGAGATAAAAACCACCCAGATCTTCCGAACAGTACATCTGCAGCGCGGCCACGATCGGGTGGAACTCATAGTTCTCGAAATCCTGGCGGATCTCGGTTTGCAGTTGCGCCAGTTGCGCCAGGGCGTAGCGATCAATCTCCAGTAACTCGTCAATGGGCACAGCGTCCGTAGCCGGATCGAAGTCTGAAGTGTTGGCCAGCAAGAAACGCAGAGTGTTGCGGATGCGGCGGTAGGCTTCGGTCACGCGCTTCAGGATCTCGTCTGAGATCGACAGCTCGCCCGAATAGTCGGTAGATGCCACCCACAGACGCAGGATTTCCGCACCCAGCGAGTCCGACACCTTTTGCGGTGCAACCACGTTGCCTTTGGACTTGGACATCTTTTTACCTTCGCCATCGACCACGAAGCCGTGCGTCAGCAGCGCCTTGTAAGGCGGCTCGTCGTTGAGCATGGAAGACGTTAGCAGGGAAGAATGGAACCAGCCGCGATGCTGGTCCGAGCCTTCCAGATAAAGATCGGCCGGAAACTGTAGGACATCGGCATGCGAGCCGCGAATCACGGTTTCATGCGTGCAGCCGGAATCAAACCAGACATCCAGGGTGTCGCGGTTTTTGACGTAGTCTGCGGCCTCGTCGCCCAGTAATTCCTGCGGATCCAGTGCATGCCAGGCTTCGATGCCATGCTGCTCCACCCGCTGCGCTACTTGCTCCAGCAGCTCCAGGCTGCGCGGATGCAGCTCGCCCGTTTCCTTGTGTACAAAAAAAGCCATGGGCACGCCCCACTGGCGCTGGCGCGATAAGGTCCAGTCGGGACGATTGGCAATCATGCCGTGCAGGCGCGCCTTGCCCCATGAGGGGAAAAAGGAGGTGGCTTCGACGCCTTTCAGGGCGCTTTGGCGCAGGGTGTCGCCGCCCGCGGCAGGGGTGACGTCCATGCCAGCAAACCACTGTGATGTGGCGCGGTAAATGATGGGCGTCTTGTGACGCCAGCAATGCATGTAGCTGTGATCGAACATCACCAGCTTGAACAGCGTCCCGGCTTGTTCCAGCGCCCTACAGATGGGCTTGGACGCTTCCCAGATGGACATGCCGCCAAACAGGGGCAGGGTATCGGCGTAGTGGCCGTCGCCCAGTACCGGCTTCAAGATGTCGTCGTCTGTTAAACCATGAGCCTTGCAGGAGATGAAGTCATCCACGCCGTAGGCCGGAGCCGAATGGACAATGCCGGTACCGGTATCGAGCGTCACATAGTCGCTCAGATATACCGGCGACAATCG
>JBBSSV010000202.1:0-3892 GCA_038241705.1 Burkholderiales bacterium
GCCGATAGCGCCGCACGTTGCGACATTGAATGGGGTATCGCAGCCTTTCACCTTGCCATTCCCGCTGCCATCTTCTAGGATGCGAGCGCCGCATGCGGGACCGGTCGACCTTCTCACCTTTCTGAAGCAGCAGCCATTGCCTGCGACGTGCCCAACTCCGTCAATGAGTGATGAGCATGTGCAGCCCCTTGGCGTACTGATGCTGCCGTGAGCCCCTGAGCAACCAATTAGCCAGCGGACACGCACTGCCTGCGCCGGTGCACCCCACGCGATCAAGAGGACATCATGCATCACCAAGAAGAACTTGCGCTCGTCTTGAGCAACGCCATCGAACTCGGACAGTTCGATGAGGCTTTGCGCGCCGCCAAAGGAGTGCCCCCGGTGGACTTGGCTGACATCATCGCCCAATTCGACCCGGAAAGCGGCTGGCATCTGCTGGAGCGCCTGCCTGATCGCGCTGCCGTCTTTACCTATCTGGAACCCACGTTGCAGCTGGAGCTGGCCCGCGCCTTCCCTCGTCACAGTCTGGTGGAGATGATGCGAGAAATGCCCGCCGACGAACGCACCGACCTGTTCAAGCGCTTCGACCAGACCAAACGCGACGCCCTGCTGACGGCACTGGCGCAGGCCGAGCGCGAAGATATTCGCAAGCTCTCGGGCTATGAGGAAGGCACGGCCGGTGCCATGCTGACTTCCGACTACGCCACGCTGCAGCAGCAAATGACGGTCACCGAGGCGCTGGCATCGCTGCGCACCGAAGCACCGGATGCGGAAACCATTTATCACGCTTATGTGATCGACGCCGTGCGTCAGTTGCTGGGCGTAGTGTCCCTGCGCGAATTAATCCTGTCCGATCCAGAGCGCCGGATCAGCGACCTAATGGTGCGCGACGTCATCCACGGCAAGACCAGCGATGACCAAGAAGATATTGCCAAGCAGATCGCCCGCTATGACCTGATTGCCCTGCCCATCGTGGATGAAAACGGCGCCATGGTCGGCATCGTCACCCACGATGACGCCACCGACGTGGCCAGCGCCGAAGCCACCGACGATTTTCACAAGACCGGGGGCGTCAGCACCATGATCGGCAACCTCAAGGGTGCCAGCATCGGGCTGTTGTATCGCAAGCGCGTATTTTGGCTGGTTTTTTTGGTATTCGGCAACCTGCTGTCCGGGCTGGGCATTGCCCACTTTGAAGATGTGATCGCCGCCAATCTGGTGCTGGTGTTCTTCCTGCCGCTGCTGGTCGACAGTGGCGGCAACGCTGGCTCGCAATCGGCCACGCTGATGGTGCGTGCCCTGGCAACCGGCGAAGTAGTGATGCGCGACTGGTTCCGGCTGCTGGGGCGCGAAGCGTTGGTGGCCTTGGCTCTGGGCACCACCATGGCCGTTGCGGTGGCAATCTTGGGCTATATCCGGGGTGACGAAATCGTGGCACTGGTGTTGGCGTTGAGCATGGTGGCCGTAGTCATGATCGGCTGCATCGTGGGCATGTGCCTGCCCTTCGTGCTTAATCGTCTGGGGCTAGACCCGGCCAGTGCCAGCGCGCCGTTAATCACATCCGTGTGCGACGCCTCAGGCGTGGTGATGTATCTTTTCATCGCGGCACATTTCCTGCCACTGCCGATGACGTCCTGAACGAAGGTGCGGGCAGTGGCAGTCTGCTCGCACCTTGAATTTTCCTAGCCAGGTGTCAACCGGGTGGGTCTGCAAGCCGCCTGCCCAATCTTCTTCCCTATAACGCAGATTGTTGTATGCTATATCTTCTTGAAACTACCACGCACCTCGGCTTTTAGCCTTATGCAAGACCTTCCTGCCAGTCCCCCTGTATCCAAGCCCACCCGTTCCCTGTTCGAGCGCCTGAGCGCGCTGATCTCGCCCGAGCCTGACAGCCGCGCCGAACTTCTAGAAGTCCTGCACGATGCCCATGACCGCAACCTGATCGATGCCGATGCGCTGTCGATGATCGAAGGTGTGTTCAAAGTGTCGGACCTGTCAGCACGCGATGTCATGATTCCACGCTCACAGATGGACATGATCGATATCAGCCACCCCATCGAGGAGTGGATGCCGATGGTGCTGAAAACGGCCCATTCGCGCTTTCCCGCCATCGACGGCGAACGCGACCGGATCGTTGGCATTTTGCTGGCCAAGGATCTGTTGCGTTACTACGCTGACGAATCCTTCGATGTACGCGGCATGCTGCGTCCACCCATCTTCATCCCCGAATCCAAGCGCCTGAACGTGCTGTTGCGGGATTTTCGTGCCAACCGCAACCACATGGCGATCGTGGTGGATGAATACGGCGGTGTGGCCGGTTTCCTGACGATTGAAGACGTACTGGAGCAGATCGTGGGCGACATCGAGGACGAATATGACCTGGATGAAGACGACGACAACATCATATCCGTGCGCAGCAGCACCCTGGGGCCGCGCTGGCGGGTCAAGGGTTTGACCGAAATCGAACAGTTCAACGAGATGCTGGGCGTGCACTTATCAGAGCAGGAAGTAGATACGATCGGCGGGCTGATCTGCCTGGAGTTGGGCCGGGTCCCGCTCAAAGGGGAAAGCTGTCAGATCGGCGACCTGCGCTTTGTGGTGCTGCGTACCGATGCCCGTCAGATTCACTTCCTGCTGGTCGAGCAGTTGCCTCCTGCGACGGAGACCGTGCTTGAGGCGTAATACCAGCGGTGACCGCTGGCAGGTACCCTTGGCCGCCTTGGCCGGTTTCCTAACTCTTTTTTCGTTTGCCCCTTTCGGCTGGTGGCCGCTGCAAATCCTGACCTTGGCCGGCATGTTCTGGCTAAGCTGCCATGCTTGCCTGCGGCCTGCTGCCGCCTTTCGGCTAGGCTGGACTTATGGCGTTGGCTGGAGTACGGCCGGCATCTATTGGCTGTATATCAGCATGCACGACTACGGCGGCTTGCCCGGCTGGATGGCGGCTTTGGCTGTGCTGCTGCTGGGAGCAGTGCTGGGGTCGTTTCCCGCTGCGGCCTTTGGCGCTGCTGCCTGTCTGCGCCAGCGCCTTCCCGGCATGCCATTGCCGGTTTTTTGTTTGCTGGTGTTGCCGGCACTGTGGACCCTGTCCGAATGGCTGCGTGGCTGGGTCCTGACCGGCTTTCCCTGGGTGGTGTCTGGCTATGCCCATACGGCCAGCCCACTGGCGGGCTTTGCGCCGCTGATCGGCGTCTACGGTATTGGCTGGATCACTGCCGTGATTGCCGCATGCCTGGCATTGCTACCCCGATACCGCCTGCCGGTCATTGGCGCTGCCCTGCTGCTGGGAATCGGAACGGGATTGCACACGCTGGAATGGACCCAACCTCACGGTGAACCGATGACGGTACGCCTGTTGCAAGGCAATGTGCCGCAAGACCTGAAATTTGCGCCGGAAGCGGTCGCGCACACCCTGGACCTATACCGCGAGATGGTCACGGCACGACCCGCCGATCTGATTGTCACGCCAGAGACTGCCCTGCCCTTGCTGGCGCACCAGTTGCCGCAGGACTATCTGGCGCAGCTCCAAGCCTTCCTGACAAGCAGCAACAGCCATCTGGCGCTGGGCTTGCCCATCAGCGATGGCCCGGGCCAGTATGCCAATAGTGTGATTGGGCTCTCGCCGCAACAGGCAGCCGCGGTTGGCTCCGCCACGCCTTACCGCTACGACAAGCACCATCTGGTTCCCTTTGGCGAATTCATTCCACCAGGCGCACGCTGGTTCGTCGAGATGATGAACATTCCTTTGGGCGACTTTGCCCGGGGGAACCCTATCCAGCCTTCTTTCCAGGTCGGCCAGCAGCAGGTATTGCCCAACATTTGCTACGAAGACTTGTTTGGCGGAGAAATTGCCGCCCAGATTGCAGCCGAGCTACGCCAACACCCTAGCAAGGCC
>JBBSSV010000203.1:0-3880 GCA_038241705.1 Burkholderiales bacterium
AAGCGCGAGGCCCTTCATTTTTAATCACCCTTGGCCACACCTTCCCGACGGGGGTCGGCACCGCCCAGCCACCAAGGCTCACCATGGACGCGCATGCGCATGATGCCCTGCAGGCCGGAAGTCTGGGGAGCAAGGTGTACGATATGGCCACGTTGACGCAGGGCTTCCACTACTGCCGGTGAGAAACGCCCCTCTTCCAGTTCCAGCGGCCCTTCGCGCCCGCCGAAGTTGGGCAAGTCGATGGCCTGCTGCACATTCAGCCCCCAATCCATCGTCCCTATCAGCACCTTGGCGACGTAATGGATGATGGCCGAACCGCCGGGCGATCCCAGAACCATTTGCAGGACTCGACCTTCCTTGTCAAACACCAGCGTGGGTGCCATGGAACTGCGTGGGCGCTTGCCGCCCTCTACCCGGTTGGCGACAAGTCCCTCAGCATCGGCGGGTATGAAGGAAAAATCAGTCAGTTGATTGTTCAGCAGAAAGCCTCCTACCATTTGCCGTGCACCAAAGGCATTCTCGATAGAGGTGGTCATGGCTACCGCGTTGCCCGCTGCATCCACAATCGAGATGTGGGAAGTCGAGGGTAGCTCGAGCGCTTCGCCGTCTGCGTAGTCGACTTCCTGCATGGCGGTGGCCGACAACGGCTGTCCTGGCCTGGCCTGAGACATGGCGCGTGGTCCGATCAGAGCTGACCGGCGTTGCAGATAGACAGGGTCAAGCAATGCATGCGAACTGCCACCCGGCAAAGGAACGAAACCCGGATCGGCGACGTAACGCTTGCGATCGGCAAAGGCCAGCCGCTCGGCCTCAGAAAACAAATGTATCGCCTCGGCTTGGGGCACACCATCCTTGGGCGGCAGCGCAGTCAGCTCATGCTGCGCCAGGATACCTAGCATCTGCGCCACTGCAATCCCGCCTGAAGAAGGCGGCGGCATGCCGCACACTTCCCACAAGCGGTACACCGTGCAGACCGGTTGCCGCACTTTGGCTCGATAAGCCGCCAGATCAGCCAGGCTGAGTCGGCCTGGGTTAGAGGGATGGCTATTGACCTTGCGCACCATCTCCTGCGCCAACTTCCCTTGGTAAAAGGCATTAGCGCCTTCTTGGGCGATGGCACGCAAGCTGGCGGCCAAAGCTGGATTTTTGAGGAGATGACTAGCAGGCCACGGCCTACCTTGCTCGTCATGAAAATAGGCAGCGGCGATGGGGTCCTGCTTCAAATATTCGTCACGCGCCAAAAGCAAGGCTAGGCGTGGGCTGACGGCAAACCCTTCTTCTGCCAGGCGAATGGCGGGCGCAAACAACTGCGCCCAAGGCAGCTTTCCATGCTGTTGGTGCGCCAACTCCAGCATGCGCACCACCCCCGGCACACCCACCGAGCGCCCACCCACTACCGCCGGATAGAAGCCTAGCGGCTGGCCTGATGTTGCCTGGAACAGATCCTCAGTTGCCACGGCAGGGGCCGTTTCACGGCCGTCATAGGCCAGCACCTGCTTGCCATCGTAATGCAGCAAGAATGCCCCACCGCCAATTCCTGAGGATTGTGGCTCCACCAGCGTCAACACCATTTGCACCGCAATGGCTGCATCGACTGCACTACCGCCAGCTCGCACGATCTGGTAGCCGGCTTCGGTGCCCAGCGGATTGGCCGTGGCCACCATAAATTTGCGCGCCAGTACCGGTTGCTTTTCGTGAAAGCCGCTCGCTGCTTCTGGCGTAACCGGAAGCGTGCTGGTAGCTGGTGCAGATTGCGATGCCGGAATGGAAGGTGCCAGGCTGGTGCAAGCAGCCAGCAAAGGCAGCAAAACAACTGGCAGCCATGCCCAAGGCCGAAGCCGAGGAAAGGCTTGCTGTTTTGCTGCTGTGTCTCTTGCAGTAATGGGGGCTGGCGGTAGATGCATGACTTCCCTCTTGTAGATGCGAGTATTTTCAATGAGCACAAAGTCTGACTTCGCCTGAAGCCGGTATTGGCTGAGAACACAGCTTCGACTTTGGACTTTTCCGATGAAGCACTTTGCGCGCCCGCTGCAGGGAAAATCCATCTGCTTGCTTGGCAAGTCAGCCTTCAGAACCTTGGCCACATTAAAAAAGCGGACCTGAAGTCCGCTTTTTTAATGTGAGTGCAAACGTGATGCTAACTACATGTCTTATCCGTTCAAGGCCGCCAGCGCACTGTCGCGAATGGCGTCAACGGGACCAACCCCGGCAATCTTGCGGTATTGCGGCGCGCTAGCTTCACCGCTTTTGGCCCAGTCATTGTAATAGTCGACCAGCACCTCGGTTTGCTCATGATAGACCGCCAACCTGTGCTTGACGGTGTCGACCTTGTCGTCTGGGCGCAGGATTAGTTCCTCGCCGCTCACATCGTCGCGACCCGCTTCCTTGGGAGGATTGAAGTTGACGTGATAGGTCCGCCCTGAGGCAGGATGCACCCGGCGACCGCTCATGCGCTCGATGATGACCTCATCGGGCACATCAATTTCCAGGACGAAATCAATGGTCACGCCTGCTTCTTTCATGGCATCAGCCTGGGGTACGGTACGCGGAAAGCCGTCGAAAAGATAACCGTTGGCACAATCCGACTGCTTCAATCGGTCCTTGACCAGACCGATAATGAGATCGTCAGACACCAGTCCGCCAGCATCCATCACTTCCTTGGCAGCCAAGCCCAAAGGCGTCCCGGCCTTGACCGCAGCACGCAACATGTCGCCCGTGGAAATCTGGGGAATGTTGAATTTTTCCTTGATGAAAGTGGCTTGGGTACCTTTGCCGGCACCGGGCGCTCCTAGCAGGATGAGACGCATGTGTAGTCCTGAACGTATTGAATGAGGATGAAATAAGGGCGTTGCTCCGGCACTGCGGATAACCTGCGTTGCACAGAATGAACCGGAATTTACCACAGAACCACTTTTTTCCAAAAGTTCGCGCAACGCCTTTACCCTTCATGAACGGTGTTCGACAGGGCCTCAAAATCAATCCGAAAAGTGCCGCCGTACCCGTTCCAGATCTTCAGCAGTATCCACGCCTGCGGCAGGCGCGGTGGACGTGATATGGACCGCAATTGGATAGCCATGCCAGAGCACGCGCAACTGTTCCAGTGCCTCGATCTGCTCCAGAGGCGACACCGGCAAGGTGGGATAGCGCTGTAGGAAAGCCTGGGTATAGGCATACAGGCCAATGTGTCGCAGCGGCAGGTAGCCAGCCGGCATGTCTGTCATCGACACGGCGAAACCATCGCGATGCCAGGGCAACGCCGCACGGGAAAAATACAGGGCGCGCCCGGCCTGATCCAGCACCACCTTGACCACATTCGGATTGAGGACATCGGCCATATCATGGATGGGATGGGCCGCGGTCGCCATGGCAACTGGTGCCTGGACCTGGGCAGCAGTGGCAGCAATCAAGGCCGGATCGATCAGGGGTTCATCACCCTGGACATTGATCACCACTTCGTCCGGTGCCAGTTGCAGTCTGGCCGCGACTTCGGCAATGCGGTCAGTGCCGCAGGGATGGTCAGCACGGGTCATGCAAACCTGAATGTCGTGCCGGGCGCAGGCGGCCAAGATATCGGGGTGATCGGTGGCGACGATGACTTGGCGCGCTCCGGACAAGGCGGCCTGCTCGGCTACCCGCACCACCATGGGCTTGCCGCCCAAATCAGCCAACGGCTTGTTGGGCAAGCGGGTCGAGGCCAGGCGGGCGGGAATAATGACGGTAAAGGACATTGAGCAGGAAACGCGCCAAAAAAACAGGCGCCATCAGGAAGGGTTGATCAGCCGACAGTCTGGATACACGTTGCTGACCAGCGCTACCGGAGTCTGCCTGACTGCAATGCACAAGTAGCAGTCAGGCACAGCAAAAAACTTACTCTCCCCCG
>JBBSSV010000204.1:0-3854 GCA_038241705.1 Burkholderiales bacterium
CAGAACCGCCACCATGATCGGAGCAAGACTGGCCTGAAAACTTTGCTCTAGTGTCACTACTACTTCTGACAATGTTTGGGTCTGTTCAATCGGACATTTCGCGGGCGCCAGCCAGCTCATGCGAGGTAGGATCGCATAGCGAGAACCGGTGTGCCCCTCCAAATCTGACAACTCACACCAATGCCCGCGACAATGATAGCTTGACAAACCCGGCATGGCAGGCGTCGGCTGGTCGCCGGGATAGAACAGCCAGCCTTTCATCAAAGCTTGGGCCAGTTTGACAGGCTCTGGCAGAACATGAGCTGCGTCAGAACGCTGGGAAAGCGCAAGCTGACTGTTCAGCGTCTTGCCGACTTTTTTGCCCAGCGTATCGGCCAGATTCGGGCCGACAAAGGCATCTGGTTTCAGGCTGGTACCTTGACCTAGCTGAACAAAGGGCAGCAGATAAAACTTGGTCGCTAGTTCCCAATGCGTGAACTGTCCGCCAAGATCGAGCAGGAAATCGAACTCTCCTATCGTCAGACCTTGCGCCGTGCGCACTTGCACGCTATGCGCACGCAAAATACCCTGGTGGCGAAAGTAAAACACCATCAATTCTTCAGCATAGCGACCTAGGCGAAGATGGGACGTTCTCAGGTGCGCGTGCAAGGTTTGGGGCGCCTGATCCAGCGCGTTCAGCCAAGGTGCGACTTTGAGTCCTGCATCCTGGCCCAGGGTTGCAATCCGTCCTTCCCACTGCTCAGCATCGGGATCAAGCATGTCGGGCGCATCCAGCAACCAAGCCAACGCCCGCACGTGCGGGTCGCACAAATGCTGCCAGCGCTCATGAAAGCGCTGCTGGAAGGTGGAGGAAGGTTGGTTAATCGTGTTTGGCATCATGTGATAAGGCCAGGCACAAATCGCTCCAAGCTTTGCTCTTATCGCTCAGCTTGCGCAGCAAATAGGCAGGGTGGTAGGTCACAACCAACGGAATATTGCGAAAATGATGTGTTTCGCTGCGCAGGCGGCCAACAGGCGTGTTGGGCGGCAGATCAAGCAGCGTCAGCGCTGAGGTCTTGCCTAGCGCCATCATCACCTCGGGCGCCAGCAGGTCGATCTGCCGCTGTAGATAGGGCAGGCAAGCCTGTGCCTCTTCTGGGGTGGGTGCGCGATCTCGCCCTTTGTCATCTGTTGGTCGGCATTTGACGACATTGGTAATGAATACATCGCGCGCATTGTCCAGATCAATTGACCGTACCATGTTTGCAAGCAGCTTGCCTGCAGGGCCAATGAAAGGAATACCTTGTAAATCCTCCTGACGACCCGGGCCTTCCCCAACGAGCAACCATCGGGCTTGTCTGCTGCCTTTGCCAAACACCGTTTTAGTGCGGCTCTTGCATAGTTCGCAGCGCGTACACAGGCTGACCGCCTGTTCCAGCTGCTCCCAGTTCATCCGGGAAATCTCGCTTTGATCCTTGGTGGTTACCACCGCAGAAAGAGGCGCGTTGGAGAAGTCTTCTTTAGAAAGAAAGCCCTGGAGAGGTTGGGTAGGCAGGGTTTCGGGGCCAGAGATTTCTTCGAGTGGCACTTCCTCTATAGGAACTGCATCGTTTTGTGCAGCTCTTAAAGTGGAATTCCAGATTGGACCCAATCCCATTTCAGCCAAGAAAGCCTGGCGTCGCTCATGGCTATTCATAAAACCAACCTCATGACGATTGCATCCTCACGTTCTGTCGCTCCTGTCGGATAATAATTTTTACGAATGCCGATCTGCACGAACCCATAATGACGATACAGGGCCAGAGCGCGCGCATTGGAAGGACGCACTTCCAGTAACAGTGAGTCCATGCCGTTTTCTTTGGCAATCCCTGTCGCCTGGTTCAACAAGCTTGCCCCCCATCCTTTACCCTGCTGCGTTGCAACTACTGCTACGTTCAGCACATGAGCCTCATCGACTGCATGTTGCATCACCAGATAACCGAGCATTTCTCCCTTTAACTGACGCAAAACCCAGGCTTCGTAGCCACTTGCCAGAGAATCCTTGAAGTTACCTTCACTCCAGGGGTGGGCGTGAATCTGTTGCTCCGCTTTCAACACCTGCTCCACGTCTGCCGGCCTCATGCGCTCCAATACAGTTGTTGTGCCAGAAGTGGTATTCGACACTGCTCTGGACTGCGTATTCATGCTCTGGTCTGTGCCAGTCTTTCTACCACTGTCAGCGCCACCTTGTTACGCAAGTAAAGAGGGGCCGCCATGCGCGCATGAACAACCTCTCCACGCAAAAAGGCAAGCGCTCCAAGGTTTGCGACGGCGCTGGCTTTGGGGCCCTCTTCACAGTGCACCAGACGCTGCCACTGCGCATCGCTCCAATTGGCGGGATAGGCGGCCAAGCCACTGCCGCACGTAATCACACTGCCAACTGCCAGCACTGCCTCTGGCTTGGAAAGCGCAGGCGCAACCACCGTCTTCCACTTTCCTTCATACCGATACTGCGCCCAGTAGACTTCGCCCATCCTTGCGTCAAGCACTGGTAAAAAATCCGTGACGTCGCTTTGCTGTCGACAAGCTTCAGCCACTGCCAGCAGAGTGACCACTGGTACCAGCCGCAGGTCGGCGCCGAAGGCCAAGCCTTGCGCCACCCCACAGGCTGTGCGCACCCCGGTAAACGAGCCGGGACCCGCGCCGAAGGCAATCGCGTCACAGCCAGTCAGATTCAAACCCGCTTCTTTCAGCACATCCTGCACCATCGGTAAAATAGATTGGGAATGGGTTTGAACCCCTGCGGTTTCCCGAACAAATGTTTGCCCGTGATGAAGCAGGGCCACTGAAGCGATTTCGCTGGACGTTTCAAGAGCAAGAATGGTAGGCATGCAGTATTTTACCGTGCAAGCTCGCAGCCAGAAGCCTCGGCGTAGCCAGGCAGCACTAGGGTAAAATATTTGGATGACCAGCCTGACATTGCATCCCGACAATTTCTCTGCAACGCTTGAAAACTGGCGCGATGACTGCTGGGCCGTCATCTGTCTGTGCGCGGCATGGTGCGACGTCTGCAAGCAATATCGCTCAGACTTCGACGCGCTGGCACAGCGCCATCCAGACAAGCTGTTCCTCTGGATGGATATCGAGGATCTGTCGGAATTAGCCGAAGATTATGACGTTGAAAACTTCCCTACCCTCCTAATTCAGCGCGGAGAGGCTGTGAGTTTCTTTGGAACCATGCAGCCTGACACTGGCCAACTGCAACGAGTGTTGCAGGCGCAGGAAAGACTCAGTGAAAGTGAATTATCAAAAGAGATCGTCAGCACAACTGAACGCCGCACTTGGCAAAAAAATTGCAATCTTCGAGCACGACTACGTGACGCTCCAACTCAGGATTGAATCTTGTCTTGCAGCACTCTTTCATGTAAAAATTTGAGCCCGATCTTCTGAGTGACTGAGTAATTCCCTATTATTCAATTACTTAAAAAGCAAAATTGATTTTCTTGTTTGCATTACTCGCTTTGATCTTTATGGCAATTCATTTTATTTTGGGCATAAAAAAATCCCCGGCATGCCGGGGATTTTTATCAGTTCTATAATCCGTGGATTATATAGGCTGGATGTTAGATGCTTGCTTGCCCTTAGGGCCGGCAGTTACTTCAAACGAGACGCGCTGATTCTCTTGCAACGACTTGAAGCCGCTGGACTGGATAGCCGAGAAATGAGCAAACAAATCTTCGCCGCCCTCGTCAGGTGTGATGAAGCCGAAACCCTTAGAGTCATTGAACCACTTTACGATACCAGTTGCCATTACAATTCCTATTTCAGTTAAGTTGGACTTGCGTCCGTGACATCGTTTCAACCAAGTAAGAAAGGACAGACTGATACTGCACCAC
>JBBSSV010000205.1:0-3821 GCA_038241705.1 Burkholderiales bacterium
TACATGTTGCGGTGCGTTGCGGTGACAACTCAGGCACCACTGCATTTCCAGGGAGGCCACGCGCTGGGTCAGCGGCATCTGGTCGATGCGGCCATGACACTCCAGGCAGGCCACACCCTTGTTGACGTGGATGCTGTGGTCGAAATAGACAAAGTCCGGTAGATCATGCACCCGGTTCCACTCCACTGGCTTGCCAGTACGGGCACTTTCGTGCAAAGGTGCGAGCTCCGGCGCATCCTTATACAGCTGCGAATGGCAGGTAAGACAGACCTCGGTGGATGGCAGTCCGGCGAAAGAAGATTTCTCCACCGACGTATGGCAATAGCGGCAATCCAGTCCGTCGTCACCAACGTGATGTTTGTGGCTGAATCGGATCGGTTGCGGTACAGGCGCACCTTCGCCATAGGCGGGCGTCATGACCCAGCGCGCAAGCGCGATAACTACGACGATCAATATCAGCGCCGCCACAAAGAACAGCTTGATCGCCAGAACACCGGAACGACTGAACACTTGCGCCATAGTTGCCGAGCCACTTATCCGCAATAAAAAAGCCATGCTTGCAGGCATAGCTATTTTTCTAAGCAAGACGCTTGCCAGGATGATTACGCTGGCGGCCTTGCTACAGACGAGTTTGGCAGTATCATTGGGGGGCCGCACAGACCACTGACACTGCCAAACTCAATCCTCTTGTAGAGTGAAGGCAAGCCCGGCGGAGCCGTTTGTCCTAGATCAGAGGAAACTGGGAAGGAAGAAAAACAAGAAGAAAGACGTGTCGCAGGCGCTAGCGTGGTTCGCGCCGGAAAGGTAGGAGATGTAAGTCAGTCAGGCTGAGGCTTTTGCTAGCGACTTCTAGGGCAAAGGGCCGTTCGGGGACCAGTGCAGGACCACGGCATCCTCTTCCCGGCACCAATGGCGCGCATCAATGCCCAGGCCCGCCGCAAACACCAGCGCGTCACCCAGATACACCAGCGGCAGCATTCTTCTCTTGCCGACAGGAATGCCAGCTTCTTGAAACAGGTTTTTCAGGCTCCGCGAAGGTCGGTTGGGGCTAAGCTGCAGCCGCTCTCCCCCGGTACGGGGCCGCAACAGCAAAGGTTGTTGCAAAAGGCGTTGCCGGCTCAGGCCATGACCGTTGGCGGACTGGAATTCGAGCACACCACCCCACGTTGGCAACGCCACCTGGCTTTCACCCGTCCATTGCACGCTCAGTTCGGCCAATTCGGTCAGTTCCGAGGAAGCGAGAGCTGGAGAAGGGCTCAACATCAGGCAGCCTGCAATCCGCTGCAATTGCCACTCACCGAGCTTGACGCAGGGATGTCGGTCGGCTTCTGAATGCAGCATCTGCTGCCGAATTTGCGCCAGTTGTGCGTTGCTAGGAGTGGGTGCGCCCTGTCGGCCCAACCAATAGCGCAGCAGGTTGTCGCCACGCGCTGCGGTCAACGCTTGGAGGCGCGCCACTAGCAACATATTGCTGGATCTTGCCTGACAAGCCTGTAGGTCGAGGTCTGCCAAGTCCTGCAGCAGCTCTTGGGCCGAATGCGCATGGGTAGCACTGCGCGCCAAGAGTGACGCAAAGCCGGGAAAGTGAGTACCCAGCGTCGGGAATACTGCGTGACGCAAGGCATTGCGCCGGAAGCGTAGGTCGTTATTGGACTCGTCTTCCACCCAGGACAAGTTTTGTTCGCGGCAGAATTGTTCCAGTCGGCGTTTGGGGATGTGAAGAAAGGGCCGCCCCAAGGCGACACTCGGACCTAACAAGGGATGCTGTGGTTGATAAGCGGCCATGCCCGCCAAACCAGGCAAACCAGAGCCGCGCAACAATTGCAACATTACGGTTTCCGCTTGGTCGTCCTGATGATGGGCGCACAGGAGCATCTCGACCTTGTGCATACAGCACAACTCGCCCAAGGCTTGGTAGCGAGCGATGCGTGCTTCTTCTTCTACACCTCTTCCGCTCGTTAGTTTCAACTTTAGCTGACGTGCAGCAAAGGGCACGCCCAATGTCTGCGCGACATGCTGGCACTGTGCCAGCCAGTCATCGGCATGCGGGCTCAGCCCGTGATGAATGTGAAAGGCATGAAGCACGTGCCCCCGGCTGCGGGCATGGATGCTTGCCAGATGCAGCAAGGCACAGGAATCCAGGCCACCGCTGAATGCCACGGCCATTGCCGGCATGGAAGAAGGGAAATGAGAAGGCTGCGCACACGCCAACAACTCGTCCAGCGTGCGCGCAACATCGGAAGCGAGCGCGTCCGGATCAGGCAGGTCGGGCGACTTCCTTGAACTTGCCATAGCTCATAATTTTTTGATGGCGCGTGACCAGCAATTCCTCGGTGCTCAGGCCCTGCACCTGACGCAAGGTGTCGGCCAGTGCGCGCTTGAGAACTGTCGCCATTTCCTTATGGTTGCGCTGGGCGCCGCCTATGGGTTCAGTAACAATCTTGTCGATCAGTCCGATAGATTTCAGGCGCTGCGCCGTCAGGCCCAGCGCATCGGCCGCATCCGATGCTCGTTCGGCGGTCTTCCAGAGGATGGAGGCACAGCCCTCCGGTGAAATCACGGAGTAAGTGGCGTACTGCAGCATCAACACAGCATCGCCTACCGCAATCGCCAGTGCGCCACCTGAACCACCCTCGCCAATGATGGTGGCAATCAGGGGCACCTTGAGTTCGGCCATGACGTACAGATTGTGGCCGATCGCCTCGGACTGGCCACGCTCTTCAGCATCGATACCGGGAAAAGCGCCGGGCGTGTCGACAAAGGTAAAGATAGGCAGACAAAATTTTTCGGCTAATTTCATCAGGCGCATGGCCTTGCGATAACCCTCGGGCTTGGGCATGCCGAAATTGCGCAGCGCGCGCTCCTTGGTGTCGCGCCCCTTCTGGTGGCCAATGACCATGCAGGCCTGTCCATTGAAGCGGGCCAGGCCGCCCACGATGGACAAATCATCCGCAAAAGTACGATCGCCATGCAGTTCGTGGAAGTCAGTAAAGATTTCGTTGACGTAATCCAGCGTGTAGGGACGTTGCGGATGACGAGCAATCTGGGCTACTTGCCAGGGGGTTAGCTTGGCGTAGATATCCTTGGTCAGTTGCAGACTTTTGCGAGTCAGCCGCTCTATTTCTTCCGAGATATCGACTGCGGGATCGTCCTGGACGTGACGGAGTTCTTCAATTTTTGCATCCAGATCGGCAATCGATTGTTCAAAGCTGAGAAAAGTGATTTTACTCACCGTGCCTCCAGGGTGTTCTGCACGGATCACAGCCGCGCAAGAAAGAAATTAAAAAAGACTCAGTATTTTACCGGGATCGGTTCAAGGCTGCGCCACAAATACCAGGTAGCAACGGTACGCCACGGCTCCCAGTTGGCGGCCACTTCGCGGGCGTCGCTGCGTGAGACCGGTTCGCCCGAGAAATAATTGACGCTGATGCCTTTGAGCAGACCGGCATCGTCTAGCGGGAGCACATTGGGCCGCATGAGATTGAAGATCAGGAACATTTCGGCGGTCCAGCGTCCCACGCCGCGTACCTTGGTCAAGTCGGCAATGATGGCTTCGTCTTCCATGCCTTCCCATTTATCTATCCGGATGCGCTCCTGATCGAAGTGCAAGGCCAGATCTAGAATGTACTCGACCTTACGTCGCGACAGGCCGCATGTCGCCAGTATCTCCGTCCCTGCACTCAGAATCCCGGCTGGGCTGCACACCGGCACCGTACCCAGCAACCGTTGCCAGGCAGCCTCGGCCGACTTGGTGGAAATCTGCTGGCCAATGATGGAGCGCGTTAGGGTGATGAAGGGCTCTCCCCTGCCCGTCAAGGACA
>JBBSSV010000206.1:0-3806 GCA_038241705.1 Burkholderiales bacterium
GATCAGTTGCATGAAGACTCTGGTCCTGTCGGCAAAGTGGTGCGCCCAAAGGGCGGGGCGCACACGTTTTTGCATTATGCCATTCAGCCGATGGGGCGATATTATTTGGCTTGTGGCGGCTACGGCTTCCGGAAAAATTCCGTGCAAGCTGGCATAGGTCGTCGCGTGAGTAAATTTCCACTGGGAACTTCTCGCTTGCAGCCACATCCACTGAGTGACGCTTGTCGACGACGTACCTAGTTTTCAGGGCTGATCACAGCTTATGCCGCAGCACACACTGGCTGTACAGGAACAAAAATTGCCCAATTTTTCGTACCCACGTCATGAACAAGGCACGCAACGCGTGACCCGCTGGTTGGTGCAGGCCAAATGGCGACTGCTGGGCGCAGGCTCTGTGCTGTTGCTTTGCGGCGGATGCACCCAAGTGGACTATTATGCCCAAGCAGTACACGGCCAATTGTCGCTGCTGGCCGGTGCTCGGCCGATTGAGCACTGGCTGAGTGACCCGAATGTGGAAAGGTCGCTCAAGCAGCGCCTGACACGCGCCCAGGAAATCCGCGACTTCGCCGCGCGCGAGTTGGGCTTGCCGGACAACGGTAGCTATAAAAATTACGCTGATCTGCAGCGCCCCTACGTCCTATGGAACGTAGTGGCCGCGCCAGCGTTGTCACTGAAGCCGGTGCAGTGGTGCTTTCCGGTGGCGGGTTGCGTCAGTTATCGCGGCTACTACAGCCAGGCTGATGCCCGTGCCTTTGCTCGGGACTTGCGCCAGCAGGGTTACGACGTTCAGGTCTCCGGTGTGCCTGCGTATTCGACCCTGGGCTGGTTCAACGATCCGGTGCTGTCGACCTTTATCCATTATTCTGAAGCCGAATTGGCACGCCTGGTATTCCACGAACTGGCGCACCAAGTGGCCTATGCGAAAAACGATTCCAAATTCAATGAATCCTTTGCAGTGGCGGTAGAAGAAGAGGGCGTGCGCCGCTGGCTGGCTCAACGCGGTGATGCCGACATGCACGCGCGCTACGTCGCCTATGCCCAACGCCGGCAGGAGTTTTTGGGTTTGCTGCTGGCACATCGCACGCGTCTGGAAGCAGTGTATGGGGACGCGGGTAGCGTCGCAGACAAGCAGCGCCAGAAGGCGGCCGTCTTTGCTAGCCTTGAGGGCGATTATCAAAAATTGAAGCAGAGCTGGGGCGGCTACGCTGGCTATGACCGCTGGTTCGCCGAGCCCTTGAGCAATGCTCACCTAGCCGCCATCGCCACCTATCACGATTTTGTGCCGGCCTTTCGTGGCCTGCTGCAGCAATCCCGGGATCTGCCCGCCTTCTATGAAAGCGCACGGCAGCTGTCGGCAATGAAGGAATCAGCGCGCCATGGGCAGCTAGCGCGTTATGAACAAGTTGCGCCACTGGCAGCAACTCAACCTGCCAGAATGCCCGGATCGACTAGAGTGCATTGACTAAGCCTTGCCCAACCCCTAAGCGCTGAATCGGCAGCGGCTCAGCGCAAGTTGGCAGGCAAGGGTGGCAGCGGGCGCGGACGCCTGTCTTCGCTGGTTGCGACATACACCACCACGGCTTCGGTCACCTTGACCACTTCCTGAGTGCTTTGCCGGCGCTCGGCATAGACTTCGACATTGACCGTGATCGAGGTGGTGCCGGTTTGAATGATGTCGGCATATACAGAAATCAAATCACCGATGAACACTGGCTGGCAAAAGGTGAAGGAATTCACCGCCACGGTGGCGACCCGGCCGCCAGCGCGTTGCGCCGCTGGCATGGAACCGGCCAGATCGACCTGGGCCATGATCCAGCCACCAAAGACATCGCCATACATGTTGGCGTCGCCGGGCATGGGAATCAGGCGCAACTGGGGCATGCGCTCGGGCAGGGTAAGGGTAGGAGAGTGATTCATGGGCGTTTCGGTTGACGAAGGGGGAAACCGCTACAATCGACGGTTGCCTTCTGAATTTTCAAAGTCCGCAGGATAAACCATACTGGCGACCATCCAAGCGGCTTTTTTCTGCCTCCTTTCTCCATGCGTCGTTCTTCCTTACCGCCTCCTTCGGCCAGTCCTGCTTCCTTGCGCAAAGACTGGGGCACGCTCAAGATGTTGTTGCCATACCTTTGGCGCTACAAGGTGCGGATGCTGCTGGCGCTGGTATTTCTGATCTGTGCCAAGCTGGCCAATGTGGGCGTGCCCTTGGTGCTGAAGCGGCTGATCGACAGCTTGAGCCTGCAGCCGGGCGACCCGCAAGCATTACTGATATTGCCGGTCGGGGTATTGATGGCCTATGGCGCGCTGCGCCTGAGCACCACGGTGTTTACCGAGCTACGCGAGTTCGTCTTTGCCAAGGTCACGCAGCGCGCCGTGCGCACCATTGCCCTGCAAGTGTTCCGACACCTGCATTCGCTGTCGCTGCGCTTTCATCTGAACCGCCAGACTGGCGGCATGACGCGCGACATCGAGCGCGGCACCCGCGGCATTTCTTCGCTGATTTCCTACACCTTGTTCAGCATCCTGCCCACCCTGATTGAGATCGTACTGGTGCTGGGCTATCTGCTGGTCCAATACGACATCTGGATTTCCGCCATTGCCGGTTCGGCCTTGGTCGGCTATATCACCTTCACCGTAGTCGTCACCGAATGGCGTACCCACTTCCGGCGCACCATGAACGAGTTGGATTCGCAGGCCAACACCAAGGCCATCGATTCACTGCTGAATTATGAAACCGTCAAATACTTCGGCACTGAAGACTACGAAGCCCAGCGTTACGACCAAGGCCTGCAGCGCTATGAAAAAGCGGCAGTGCGCTCGCAGACTTCGCTGTCGGTACTGAATACCGGTCAATCCATCATCATTGCCGTGGCCGTGACGCTTATCCTGTGGCGCGCTACGCTGGGTGTGATCGACGGCAGCATGACCCTGGGTGACCTGGTACTGGTCAATGCCTTCATGCTGCAGTTGTATGTGCCGCTGAATTTTCTGGGGGTGATCTACCGCGAGATCAAGCAAAGCCTAGCTGACATGGAGCGCCTGTTTGTGCTGATGGACCAGAACCGGGATGTGGCCGATGCGCCCGAGGCGCAGCCACTGCAGGTCGGTGGAGCGGAGGTGCGCTTCAATCATGTCGATTTCAGCTACGAGCCGGACCGGCAGATCCTTTTTGATGTCGACTTCACTATTGCGCCCGGCACCACGACGGCGGTGGTCGGGCATAGTGGTTCGGGCAAGTCCACGCTGTCGCGCCTGCTGTTTCGTTTCTATGACATCGATAAAGGTGCCATCACCATTGACGGCCAGGATGTGCGTACCGTGACCCAGCTATCGCTGCGCCAAGCTATCGGCATCGTGCCGCAGGACACCGTGCTTTTTAACGACACCATTGGCTATAACATTGCCTATGGCCGACCTGGTGCCAGCGAAGACGATATCGTCGCCGCAGCCCGTGCCGCCTATATCCACGATTTCATCCAGACGCTGCCGCAGGGGTACGAGACCATGGTCGGTGAGCGTGGCCTGAAGCTGTCCGGCGGTGAAAAGCAACGCGTGGCGATCGCCCGCACCTTGCTCAAAGACCCGGCGTTGCTGATTTTCGATGAAGCGACCTCGGCGCTGGATTCGCGCGCCGAGCAAGCCATTCAGCAGCAACTGAAGGAGATTGCCCGCACCCGCACCACCTTGGTGATTGCCCACCGCCTGTCGACCATTGCGGATGCGGCGCAGATCCTGGTGCTGGACGGCGGACGTATCGCCGAGCGCGGCACCCATGCGCAATTGCTGCAACGCGAAGGCCTGTACGC
>JBBSSV010000207.1:0-3795 GCA_038241705.1 Burkholderiales bacterium
AGGCGTGTTCACCTTCCATGGTCAGGATGTCGAGATTGACCGACACCCCGGTATGGCCAGCAAAGGCCATTTCGCAAATTGTGGTGAACAGTCCGCCGTCGGAGCGGTCATGGTAGGCCAGCAGCTTTTGTTCACTGATCAAGCTCTGGACGGCTTCAAAAAAAGCCTTTAAGTCGGCAGCGTTGTCTACGTCGGGCACTTCATTGCCCAATTGTTGCGTGACCTGGGCTAGGGCTGAGCCGCCGAGGCGGTTCTGGCCACGGCCCAGGTCGATCAGGATCAGGGCCGAATTGCCAGCATCGGTACGCAGTTGCGGCGTGACTGCCAAGCGGATGTCGTGCACGGTCGCAAAGGCCGAGACGATCAGGGAAACCGGTGAGGTCACCGCCTTCTCTTCTTCGTTTTCCTGCCAGGTGGTGCGCATAGACAGGGAGTCCTTGCCGACCGGGATACTGATGCCCAGCGCTGGACACAGTTCCATCCCCACCGTCTTGACCGTGTCGAACAGCGCCGCATCCTGCCCGGGCTGGCCGCAAGCAGCCATCCAGTTGGCGGAGAGTTTGATGTCGCCAATCTTGGCAATCGGCGCTGCGGCGATATTGGTCAAGGCTTCACCCACTGCCATGCGACCGGAAGCGGGCGCATTGATCACGGCCAGGGGCGTACGTTCGCCCATGGCCATGGCTTCGCCCAGATAGCCTTCAAAGCCCATGGCAGTCACGGCGCAGTCGGCCACTGGCACTTGCCAAGGTCCGACCATCTGGTCGCGTACTGTGGTCGCGCCGACGCTACGGTCGCCAATCGTGATCAGGAAAGATTTGCTGCCCACGGTGGGCAACCGCAGCACGCGCTGGGCTACCTCCTCCAAAACCAGATCCGTGACATCCACAGGCGGAAAAGTCGGCGCCAGACGGGAGACATCGCGGTGCATTTTGGGTGGCTTGCCCAACAGAACCTCCATGGGCATATCTACCGGCTCGGTGCCTTCCTGCGGATCGATCAGTTTCAGCTGGCGCTCTTCGGTTGCGGTGCCGATCACGGCGAAGGGCGAACGCTCACGCTCGCACAGAGAGTGAAACAGCGTCAGGCTATCGGGAGCGATCGCCAGAACGTAGCGTTCCTGCGATTCATTGCTCCAGATTTCCATGGGCGACAAGCCGCTTTCTTCCAGTTGCACGGCACGCAGGTCGAAGATAGCGCCACGACCGGCATCGTTGGTGATTTCCGGGAATGCATTGGACAGGCCACCCGCGCCCACGTCATGGATGGACAGGATGGGATTTTCCATTCCCAGTGCCCAGCAAGCGTTGATGACTTCCTGCGCCCGGCGCTCGATCTCTGGATTGCCGCGCTGGACCGAATCGAAGTCCAGGTTTTCGGTGTTGGTGCCGGTCGTCATGGATGATGCGGCGCTGCCACCCATGCCAATGCGCATGCCAGGACCGCCGAGCTGAATCATCAGACTGCCGGGTGGCAGTGGGCTTTTCTCCGTGTGGATGGCGGCAATGTTGCCAATGCCACCCGCGATCATGATGGGCTTGTGGTAACCCTGCACGTTGCCACCGACGTTCTGCTCGTAGGTGCGGAAATAGCCACCTAGGATGGGACGCCCGAATTCATTGTTGAAAGCCGCGCCGCCAATCGGGCCTTCCAGCATGATCTGCAAGGCTGAGGCAATACGATCGGGCTTGCCGTACGACTGCTTGTCACTGGCGGAATCACTGCGAGCGTCAGTCACGTCGCGGGCGTTTTCCCAAGGCTGTTCGGCACCGGGCAGATGCAGGTTGGATACGGTAAACCCGGTCAGGCCCGCTTTGGGTTTGGCTCCGCGCCCAGTCGAGCCTTCATCGCGCAGCTCTCCACCAGCTCCGGTGGCGGCACCGGCAAAGGGCGAGATGGCCGTTGGGTGGTTGTGGGTCTCGACCTTCATCAGAATATGAGTCAGCTCGTTGCTGGCACCATAGGCATTGCCAGCGGCCGCGCCGCGAGCATAGAAGCGCGAGATCTCAGCACCTTCAATGACCGAGGAGTTGTCGCTGTAGGCCACCACCGTGCCTTCCGGGTGCAACTGATGGGTATTCTTGATCATGCTGAACAGGGACTTGTCCTGCTCATCGCCATCCACCGTCCATTCAGCATTGAAGATTTTGTGGCGGCAGTGTTCGCTATTGGCCTGGGCGAACATCATCAGTTCGACGTCGCTCGGATTGCGCCCCATCTTGGTAAACGCTTCATACAGATAGACAATCTCGTCATCTGACATGGCTAGCCCGAGATCGACATTGGCGGCATCCAGCGCTGCACGGCCTGTGCCTAATACATCAACATGCGCCAATGGCTTGGCTGCTAGCTCGCGAAACAGACCCCTAGCGTCGTCCGCACTGCGCAACACCATTTCCGTCATGCGGTCATGCAGCAAGGCGGTAACTGCTATCACGCTGTCGCCGTCAAGTTTTTTCGTACCACCGATCAGACCAGTCTTTAGGTGAATGCGATAGGACAGGCCGCGCTCGATCCGGCGCACGTTCGTCATGTCGCAGTTGTGGGCGATCTCTGTGGCCTTGCTGGCCCAGGGAGAAATCGTACCGAAGCGTGGAATGACGACAAACTCTTCCCCGCCGGTGTCTTCTGCCCCGAAAGGCTCGCCATAGGTCAGTAGCGCGTCCAGACGGGCGACCTCGTCTTCCGACAAGGGCGAAGCGATGTCAATGAAGTGCAGGAAACGAGCGTTGACTCCGATCACGGCGGAATCGATGGCCTGGAGTTGGGACAGCAAACGTTGAGCACGAAAAGCGGAAAGCCCCTGGGAGCCCGGCAAGATCAGCATGGCGAGAAGAAAGTTGATGCAATGGGAAAGCCGACGAAAGCGCCCATCACGGGTTGAATTGAAGGGCCTGATTATACCGCGATGCGCAGGCCGCTTCCGGCCGCCAGACCGCCCCGGATAGCAGGTATTTCATCAGCTTTTACAATGTTTTCCGCCATTACATGTCTGTCATCCCCCGCTTTCTAATCTCCCAGCAGCTCGGAAATGGGCTGCATGCCCGGCATGTGTTCTGCGATCACCTTGATGATGACGATAATGGGAATTCCCAGCAGCATGCCCCATATGCCCCAAAGCCATCCCCAGAACAACAGGCCGATGAACACTGCAGTTGGATTCATTTTGGCAATACGGCCAGTCATCCAGGTGGTGACGAATGTCCCCACCAGTGTGGCAATTCCCAGCGAGACGCCCCCCACCAGCAAGGCCATCGACCAGGTTTCGAATTGCATGAAAGCCGTCAGGCACAGGGCAATGGTGATCATCAGCGGACCAAAATACGGGATGATATGCAGCAGCCCAGCGGCCAGAGCCCAGGCACCTGCGTTTTCCAAGCCGATCCAGCGCAGCGCCACCCACATCAGCACGCCCAGCAACGTATTGGTCACTAACAACATGAACATGTAATTCTGTATGGAACTGTTGATGTCATCCAGGATATGGACGGTGATTTTTTTGTTGGAAATGGAAGGCCCAGTAATACGCACCAGTTTACGTTTGAAGGTGTCGCCCGAAAGCAAAAGGAAAAATACCAGAAAGAGCACCATCACGGCCTGAGCCAGCGCCCCTACTGCACCCATGGAACCTGCCAATAGCCAAGCATCCAGCTGAAAACCCGACGAATCTGAGGAACTAGCCTTTTTCGGAGCCGAGCGCACGCCGCTGGCCTTGGTCGCGGCTTTTTCGATTTCCTCTGCCGCCGTACGCATGCGCTGCATGGTGCTGGGCTGCCCCTTTTGGGACTGGGTGAT
>JBBSSV010000208.1:0-3791 GCA_038241705.1 Burkholderiales bacterium
TGTCTGGTTCTGGAGCCATGGCGGCCAGACTCTGGCCATGAAGACTTGGCGCATTCGGGTCGTGCGTCAGGACGGTGGCCCACTGCTCCTGTGGCGCGCTCTGATGCGCTACTTCCTATCGTGGTTATGGTTCGTGCCGGGACTGGCGGCGGCTTGGGTTATCAAGGCGCAGGGCCCCATGCTGGTGCTGATTCCGGCGGCCAACCTTCTGCTGTGGGCGGCGCTGGTGTACCTGGACCCGCAACGCCAATTCGTGCATGACCGTCTTGCCGGCACACGTTTGATCCGGGCTGCGCCTACTGCGGCCAAGCCTTCCAAAAAACGCTTGGCCTGACAGTGGACAATCGCTTGCTTGTGCGCACGACATGATCAAGCGTCTCACTCTTTGGCTGTTGCTGAGTCAATGGCTGCTATCGGCTGGCCTGATAGTGCTGCTGCATGCGTTCACCGCGCTGTCCCTGCCCATCGCGGCGCTGGTCGCCATCGCTACCATCGCAGTCCTGCGCGCCCTCATTGTGATCAACAATTTTCGACTGGCGGCCAGCCACGAGCGCGCCAATGGTTTTGTGTCGTCTGCATTGTCGCTAATAGCATGGCTGCACCTGTTTGCCAGCGAGTACGCAGCCAGCATGTACAGCTCTTCCTGGACTATGGCTTTTTGTACGTTCGGGGCGCGCTTGGTCGACAAGCCCAATGGTGTGCCGGTGCTCCTGATTCATGGCTACGGTTGCAACAGTGGTTATTGGCATGGCATGAGCAAGGTGCTGCTCGCCCACGGCATCAGCCACCGCGCACTGGATCTGGAGCCGGTGCTGGGTAGCATCGACGCCTATGTGCCCCAAGTCGCCGGCGCCATCCAGCAATTGCGCACCGAAACCAATCAGAATCAGATCGTATTACTGGGTCACAGCATGGGTGGACTGGTGGCGCGCGCTTACCTAGCTTGCCATGCGGATGCAGGCATCGTCCGTGTGATCACATTAGGCACGCCTCATCACGGCACGGGACTGGCCGACAACGCACCGGGATGCAATGCCCGGCAGATGCGGCAGTACAAAATCAATGGCCACACCTGCCCCAGTGATTGGCTACTGGCCTTGGCAAAACGTGAACAAGTCTGGCAACGGCGTCGCATCGTGTCCTTGTATTCTCTCCACGACAACATCGTCGCCCCCCGTTTTTCCTGCCATCTGGAAGGAGCTGACAATCAGGCCTTCGCAGCAGTAGGCCATGTGGCGCTGGCCCTGACGCCGCAGGTACAACAGCAGGTAATGCGCGAGCTCGACCAGGCAGCCCGAGAAATCAGCACTGCGCTCGACTCCTGTACTCTTGGGTTTGTTTCTTCAAACAAGAAGTAAGCGTTAGACGCCCGAAGGGAACTTATCGGGAGTTATCTGCACACCTTCATGACACTGCCATGTCTGCCTGGCAGGCTGTATTTTTTGGATGTCTGCTTGTCTTGCAACAGGTATTCCCATAAGGAGTAGCATGAAAAACCCCTTCATTGTCGTCGGTCTGCTTTGTTCCCTGTTGCTGACGCCTGTGCTGTCAGTTGCCGCTACGGATTTGGTAACCACTGCCAGCGAAGCTGGCTCCCTCAAAAAATTCACTGCAGCACTCAAGCAAAGTGGCTTAGACGCGACTTTGCTTGAAAACGGCCCCTACACCGTCTTTGCCCCGAGTGACCAAGCCTTTTCCAATTTGTCCGAAAAAGAGCACGAAGCCCTGAGGCATGACAAAATCAAGCTGGCCAGGCTACTGTCATACCATGTATTGCCCGGCAAAACCCTGATCGCGGAGGTCAGGCCCGGCAAGACCGGTACTGCCGCCGATGCGCCCGTGGTCCTGACGTCGGACAATGGCATCGTCACCATCAACACCGCCAATGTGGTGGAAAGCGATCTGGTGGCTGACAACGGTGTCATCCATGTCATTGACCGCGTGCTGTTGCCGCCTCTAGTCGTGCACGGGAGCGAAAAGCTTGAGCCGAAAACTGAGACTGCAATAAAGTAACACGGCGTTGGACGTGGAAGCTCCGTCCTGCCAGCTATTTCACAGTCGGCGCAAGCAGCGTGCAGCTCTCGCCCGCCGTCATTACCATCATCGTAGCGCCTTGTATTCGCCATGCCTCCTTTGGCAAATGTGATCCGGTGCGTGCGACACTTTGGCCTGTTGCCGGGGCTGGCAAACCGCCGACGTCCCCAGTGCATTTCTCAATTGATCCATTTTTACTGAAGAGCCCCGTCCAATGAATCGCCTCTTACGCTCCCTCTGTATCTACTGCGGTTCGGCCACGGGTGTTGATTCCGTGCATGCCGAGATGGCGCGCGAACTGGGACGCGCCATGGTGCGCCAGCAGATCGCGCTGGTCTATGGCGGCGGCAGTGTGGGCTTGATGGGAATTATTGCAGACGAAGTCATGCGCCAAGGCGGCAGTGCCACAGGCGTCATCCCGCAGGTTCTGATGGAAAAAGAAGTGGGGCACCACGGTCTGACAGCGCTACACGTGGTCAAGGACATGCATGAACGCAAGGCAATGATGGCGGAACTGTCGGATGGCTTCATTGCCATGCCGGGCGGCTTCGGCACACTGGAGGAGCTGTTCGAGATTCTGACCTGGGCCCAGCTAGGGCTGCACACCAAACCCATCGGCCTGTTGAATGTGAATGGCTATTACGATGGCTTGATCAGCTTCATCGACTATCAGGTGGCCCAGGGGTTTCTCAAACCAGCCCATGCGGCGCGGCTGCTGCCCGCGACTCAGCCCGATGTTCTGCTGGAGAAGCTGGCGCAGGCCACGCCGCCAGCAGGCGAACTGGATCAGGCCAACGCCCAGGAACTTCTGCAGTAAGCGGTTCATCCGACCAGCTTCGGCTCAGGGCGCGTTCAGCGCCTGCGCGAAGTCTTGCAGCAAATCTTCCGTATCCTCGATGCCAACCGACACCCGGATCAAGGATTCCGCAATCCCCATGCTGGCCCGTCTTTCCGCCCCCATTTCATGGAAGATCGTGTGCGCGACCGGAATCACCAACGTGCGCGTGTCGCCCAGATTGCTGGCCGGCACTGCAATACGCAGGCGGTTGAGATAGTCAAAGCAATCGATGTCGTCGCGCAGTTCGAAACTGAGCAAGCCGCCATACGCCCGGAATAATTGCGTCGCCAATTCATGCTGCGGATGCGCTGGCAAACCTGGATAATGCACGGCCGCTACCTGCGGCGCATCATCCAGCAGATGCGCCAGAGCCAGGGCATTGGTGCAGGAGCGCTCCAGACGTAGCGCCATGGTTTCCGCGCCCACAGCCAGGTGATGGGCCGCTTCCGGACCCAGCGAGGCCCCAAAGTCACGCAAGGCCTTGGCCCGAACCTGGGCGATGCCCCATTGCGCTGGCACGCCTTTCTTGTAAGTGTCCAGAATATTCGGATAGCGCTCCCAATCGTACTCGCCAGTGTCAGTCAGGCTCCCGCCCAGCGCATTGCCATGCCCACCGATGGACTTGGTTAGCGCATTCACTACTAGTCCAGCGCCCACACTCTTACCTTGGAACAGATAAGGCGAAGTCATGGTGTTGTCGATCACGTACAGAATCCCGCGTTCTCGACAGAGTTCACCAATCTTGGCTAGATCAGCAATCTGGGTACGTGGATTGGCGATGGTTTCCACAAACACTACCCGCGTCGCGGGCGTCAAGGCGGCCTCAACCTGGCTGACGTCGGTGGCATCGACCAGCGCCACGTCCATGCTGAGCGCGCCAGCGGTCTGCCACAGACTGTTGGTATTCCCGAACAGGAAA
>JBBSSV010000209.1:0-3713 GCA_038241705.1 Burkholderiales bacterium
AAAAAACTTCTCCTACCTACACTCTGTGTAGTTTTCCTAGTTGGCTGCGGTGGCGGCTCTGATTCTTCCAACAAGGTGGTCTCCTGTACCAGCAACCCTTACACCTACAAGGTGACCTGTGACGAGGTTGATCGCAGGGTGGCTGAGGGCAACATTCCAGACCCAAATGCAGTGACTGTAGTAGGCCCAACGACGCCCAATAAAGGGTACGTACCGGCCCCCGCCCCCGATCAAGTAGGGACTCCAGACGTTCGTGCGACCGATGGCTACTACGGATGGGCGACCAACCCCACCCCGAACTACGCCGCCGACCTGCCGTTCAATCCAATCTGAGGACTGCCATGATCCCAAGTGTGAAGACCCTTGACAGGGCATTTCCCGGCAAGGGAAAAGAGGTGCGTGAGCTTCTTGAAGGCAAGCGAAAAACTTTGGATTATGAATCGGTTCGCAAGTGGTATGACGCTTGCTATCACAAGCCGGATTTGATCAAGCGTCAGATGGTAGCCATTAACGAAATCGTGGAAGTGCATGGGGTCGAGGCTGTCGGGGTCGGCAACTTTGAACGGACAACCATGGAGTACATCAATCTTGAAGACACCTATCTCACACCCCGCTTAGGGAGCACTGGGCTGGCATGTGGAAGGTCTAACCGGTTGCCGACTAGCTTGAAATCGCAAAGCGCCGTGACGTCTACAAAGAAGCGTAAGCAAGGAGAAGAAAATGGGGGCGAGAAAGACTTTTGAAATGCTGGAAGCTGTCTCAAAATCCAATGCTGAGACCATCGAATGTGACAGAGGCATCATCAATAATTTGAAGGTGACCCAAAGCAATAAAACTGCGGGCATCTAGGCTCGGGTTGTGTTCAACTTTCACGAGATCGGCAACATCCCCATCTTGGCCGCACTGTCGGGGAAATTTCAGAAATTTTGCCACCTTCTGACGAGCCCATGGTCCGCGACTTGACAGATGCTGCGCCCTGATGCTGGGAGGTGAGACCGACGAAAAGGATTCGGTACAGTGGCAAGCAATGCGATAAAGTCGCCTTTGGATTAACGCCGTAGAGCCCGCCCTTGACGTTTCGGCTGGTGAGCCGATCAGCCTTCAATCGCGCGTGGTCGCTTACTTGAGCGCCGGAGTTGAAGGGGGCGTGTGCAGTTGCATCATGGCGGCCTCGAACTTTCCTTCGCACAACAGCTTGATGACATCCAGACTCTTGAAGATAGCTTCGTCGATCAAGCCCTGTTCTTCCTTGCGCGGACGGTGCAGGACATAGTCGACGACAGACTGCTGGCTTGATTGCGCACGCGGGTGGCCGATGCCGATGCGCAACCGCCAGTAATCCTGGGTGCCCAAGGCTGCGCTGATGTCCTTCAACCCGTTGTGACCACCTGCGGAGCCGCCTTTCTTGATCTTTGCAGCGCCTGGTGGCAGGTCCAGTTCGTCATGCACCACCAGAATATTTTCTGGTGCAATTTTGTAAAAGCGTGCCAGCGCACCCACCGATTGGCCGGAGCGGTTCATGAAGGTTTGCGGCTCCAGCAGCCAGACATCCTGGCCGCCCACGCACACCTTGGCTGCCAGGGCGTTGAAGCGGCTCTCTTTGGCTAGACGGGCGTTGCCAAAGCGTAACGCCAGATTGTCGGCCAGCCAGAAGCCTGCATTGTGGCGAGTTTGTTCGTATTCCGGACCCGGGTTACCGAGACCGACGATCAGTTGAATAGACATGGCAATTTTAAAAACGGATGGAAAGCACACTGCAGGCGCAGGAAAGCGCCATTATCCCATTCCTGAAGGTCAATAAAAAACCCGCCACATAGGCGGGTTTTTAGGCGCTGCATAGTTTGCAGTCTTAGACATGAAGAAAGATCAGGCTTCGCTGTCTTCTTCGCCAGCCGCTTCGCCTGGCGACTCTTCATCGCCAGCCGCTTCGTCTGGCGACTCTTCATCGCTGACCGGCTCGACATAGTCACGGGGTACCGACGACACCGCTAGAGCCTGATCATCCTGGTCTTCCTGCACGGTCAGACTGACGCCTTCAGGGAGGGGCAAAGCGGACAGGTGAACGGTTGTGTCGATTTCCATGTCGCTCAGGTCCAGTTCCAAGAATTCTGGCAGATCCTTGGGCAGGCAGCTGACTTCCACGTCGTTCAGGATCTGCGTGATGATGCCGTTGTTCAAGCGTACCGCAGGTGAGTCGTCGGCGTTCAACAGACGTACGGGCACCTTAAGCGTGATCTTTTCCTTGGCGCTGACGCGCTGGAAGTCGATGTGCAGCACGATCTGCTTATGCGCATGCATCTGAAAGTCACGCAAAACGACCTGCTGGGTTTTGCCATCCATGTCCAGGCTCAGGATGGAAGAGTGGAAAACTTCTTTTTTGAGTGCGTGATACAGGGCGTTATGGTCGAGCGCGATGGCGATCGGCGCTTCGGTGCCGCCATAGACGATGCCAGGGGTCTGGCCAGCAGTACGCAGGCGGCGGCTCGCTCCGGACCCCTGCTTCGTACGTGCAAATGCGGTGACTTTCATGATAAATCTCCAAATAAAGCAAGGCAAAACCTTGCAGTGAGGATTCCCCGCGACCAGGAAATCCGGACATGGCGCGGCAAGAGCCGCTCCAGAATTGATGATTGACGCACTTTCAAGAAGCGCCAATCTGCTGGCGATAAGCAGCCGCCATGCAGTAATGCAGTAATGCAGTAATGCAGTTATTCAGTAAACAAGGACATCACAGACTCGCCCCGTGTGATGCGCTTGAAGGTCTCGGCCAGTAGGATGGCGCAAGATAGTTGGCGAATCTTGGGGCAGGCTTTGGCCGCAGCCGACAGCGGGATGGTGTCGACCACTACTAGTTCGTCCAGACTGGAGTTGGTAATGCGTTCAATAGCAGCGCCCGATAGCACGGGATGGGTGCAGTAGGCGACAACCTGCAATGCGCCACGCGCCTTCAGCACTTCGGCGGCCTTGGTCAGGGTGCCGGCGGTATCGACCATGTCGTCCATGATGACGCAGTTACGGCCTTCGACTTCACCAATGACATTCATGACTTCTGAGACATTGGCCTTGGGCCGGCGCTTGTCGATGATCGCCAAGTCGCAATCCATGCGCTTGGCCAGCGCGCGCGCGCGCACCACGCCACCTACGTCGGGCGAGACCACCAGAAGGTTGTCGAAACTCTTGGTGAGCAGGTCGTTCAGCAGGATGGGGGAAGCGTAAATGTTGTCAACAGGGATGTCGAAGAAGCCCTGGATCTGGTCGGAGTGCAGATCCATGATCAACACCCTATCGACCCCGGCGTCCTGCAGCATGTTGGCCACGACCTTGGCCGAAATCGCCACCCGCGCCGAGCGTGGGCGCCGGTCCTGGCGAGCATAGCCGTAATAAGGAATGGCAGCTGTGATGCGGCCGGCCGAGGCGCGCTTCAGGGCATCGACCATCAACATGATTTCCATCAGGTTGTCATTGGTCGGTGCGCAGGTCGACTGCAGCACAAAGACGTCCTTGCCGCGCACGTTCTCATTGATTTCAACGACGATCTCGCCGTCGGAAAACTTGGAAACGACGGCTTTCCCAAGAGGGATGTCCAGTTGCTTTGCGACTCCAATAGCTAACTCCGGATTGGCATTTCCGGTAAAGACCATTAGGTTCTTGTACGACATGGGAAAGGCACGCAATCTGTAAAAGTTTAAAAAGCCGCCAATGCTGGACTGGAA
>JBBSSV010000210.1:0-3703 GCA_038241705.1 Burkholderiales bacterium
CTGGGTTACCGGCATGACCTGCACCGCAGTCACCTTGTACTCCGGACAGTTGGTTGCCCAGTCCGAATTGTTGGTGGTGATCACGTTGGCGCCAGACTCGGGGAAGTGGAAAGTGGTGTAAACCACGCCCGGCTGTACCCGCTCGGTCACAGTGGCGCGCAGCACAGTCTGGCCGGCGCGGGATTCGATGCCCACCCAGTCGTCCTGTTTGATGCTGCGCTCTTGGGCATCGTGTGGATGAATTTCCAGACGATCTTCGGAGTGCCAGACGTTGTTCTCTGTACGGCGGGTCTGGGCGCCCACGTTGTACTGCGACAGAATACGGCCGGTCGTCAGGATCAACGGGAAGCGCTGGGTCACCTTTTCCGCAGTCGGAATGTACTGAGTGTTGATAAACTTACCCTTGCCGCGCACAAACTCATCGATATGCATGGTGGGAGTGCCTTCCGGTGCTTCTTCGTTACATGGCCACTGGATGCTACCCAATTCATCGATGCGATCGAAGCTGACGCCACGGAAGGTGGGGGTCAGGGCAGCGATTTCGTCCATGATTTCGGACGGATGGCTGTAGTTCATGTCGTAACCCAGCGCTTTTGACAGGGCCACGGTTGCTTCCCAGTCAGCCAGGCCAGCTTTCGGCGCCATAACCTTGCGTACCCGCGAGATGCGGCGCTCGGCGTTAGTAAAGGTGCCGTCTTTTTCCAGGAAGGATGAACCGGGCAAGAAGACATGCGCAAACTTGGCGGTTTCGTTCAGGAAAATATCTTGCACCACCACGCATTCCATGGCCGCCATCGCGGCAGTCACGTGCTGGGTGTTGGGGTCGGACTGAACAATGTCTTCGCCCTGGCAATACAAGCCCATGAATTCGCCCGCCAGTGCAGCGTCGAACATGTTGGGAATGCGCAGACCAGGTTCCGGTGCCAGCGTGGTTTTCCAGGCTTGCTCGAACTCGGTCCGCGCCACGGTATCGGAAATGTGACGATAGCCAGGCAGTTCGTGCGGGAAGGAGCCCATATCGCAGGCACCCTGGACGTTGTTCTGACCACGCAGCGGGTTCACGCCTACGCCTTCACGTCCGATGTTGCCGGTAGCCATGGCCAGGTTGGCAATACCCATGACCGCAGTCGAGCCTTGCGAGTGCTCAGTGACACCCAGACCATAATAGATTGAGCCGTTTTCGCCAGCTGCGAACAGGCGCGCAGCACCGCGGATCTCCTCGGCAGACACACCACAACTCGCGGACAGCGCTTCGGGCGAGTTGTCGGGACGCAGTACGAATTCTTTCCAGGTTTCAAATGAGCCCACATCACAACGTTCGGCGATGAAGTCGGGCTTGTGCAGGTTTTCGCTCAGGATGACGTGCGCTAGTGCAGTCACGATTGCCACGTTGGAACCAGGGACCAGCTTCAAGTGGTAGTCGGCTTCGACGTGCGGCGACTTGACCATTTCGGTGGTGCGCGGGTCGATCACGATCAGCTTGGCGCCTTCGCGGATGCGACGCTTCATGAGCGAGGCAAACACTGGGTGCGCGGCGGCCGGGTTGGCGCCAATGACCATGATGACGTCGCTCTTCATCACCGAATCAAAGGTTTGAGTACCAGCCGATTCGCCCATGGTCTGCTTCAGACCATAACCAGTCGGGGAGTGGCAGACGCGCGCGCAGGTATCGACGTTGTTGTTGCCGAAGGCGGCACGTACCAGCTTCTGGACCAGATAGGTTTCTTCATTGGTGCAGCGGGAAGAAGTGATGCCACCGATGGAGTTCTTGCCGTATTTATCCTGGATGCGACGGAATTCGCTGGCCGCATAGGTTAGGGCTTCTTCCCAGGATACTTCCTTCCAGGGATCGGTGATCTTGCTCCGGATCATGGGCTTGAGCATGCGATCATCATGGGTCGCATAGCCCCAAGCGAAGCGGCCCTTGACGCAGGAGTGGCCGTGGTTGGCCAGGCCATCCTTGTCAGGCACCATGCGCACAACCTGATCGCCCTTCATTTCTGCCTTGAACGAGCAGCCTACGCCGCAGTAAGCGCAAGTGGTGATAGCGCTGTGCTCGGACTGACCCATTTCGATGATGCTTTTTTCAGTCAGCGTGGCGGTCGGGCAAGCCTGAACACAGGCGCCGCAGGAGACGCATTCCGACTCCATGATGAAGCCTTCGTTCTGGCTGACGGCCACACGCGAATCAAAGCCGCGGCCATCGATGGTCAGCGCGAAAGTACCCTGGGTTTCTTCACAGGCACGTACGCAGCGGTTGCAGACGATGCAGCGTGAGGCGTCGTAGGTGAAGTAAGGGTTGGCTTCGTCCTTCTTGTCCCTCAGGTGGTTCTTACCTTCGTAGCCATAGCGCACTTCGCGCAGGCCAACGATGCCGGCAGTGTCCTGCAGCTCGCAGTTACCGTTGGCAGGGCACATCAGACAGTCCAGCGGATGGTCAGAGATGTACAGTTCCATCATGCCGCGCCGGATATCGGCCAGCTTGGTGGTTTCGGTCTTGATCTTCATGCCGGGTTCGCAGGGCGTTGTGCACGAAGCGGGATAACCGCGACGGCCTTCGATTTCGACCAGACACATACGACAGGAGCCGAATGCTTCCAGGGTATCGGTGGCACACAGCTTGGGAATGTTGACGCCGGTTTCGGCGGCTGCGCGCATGACCGAAGTGCCAGCAGGCACATTGATTTCCATGCCGTCAATTTCTACGGTAACGATGGTATCGGACTCGACTTTTGGAGTACCGTAATCCAAATCATTGACTTGGTTCATAATAATTTCCTTTGCTAGTTCGCTGTAACGATGGGTTAGGCGACTTGCTCAAATTATCTATCGGGTGGCGTCAGGCCACTTTTTCGTTTGCCTTGATGCCGACTTCGTCGCCGAAATCCTGCGGGAAATGATTCAAAGCCGACAAGACCGGAAAAGGCGTCATGCCGCCCATGGCACACAGGGAGCCGGTTAGCATGATGTCGCAGAGGTCGCGTAGCAGATGAATTTGCTGAGGTCGACTCTCGTTGGCAATGATCTTGTCCATGACTTCAACGCCACGAGTGGCACCAATCCGGCAGGGAGTACATTTTCCGCACGATTCAACTGCGCAGAAGTCCATGGAGTAGCGCGCCTGCTTGGCCATATCCACGGTATTGTCGAACACCACAATGCCACCGTGGCCGACCGTTGCGCCAATCGCTGCAAATGATTCATAGTCAACTGGCGTGTCAAACTGTGACTCCGGCATATAGGCCCCGAGTGGGCCGCCCACTTGGACCGCACGGATCGGACGTCCGCTTTCGGTACCACCGCCATAGTCGTACAGCAATTCGCGCAAGGTCACGCCAAACGCGATTTCCACCAAGCCGCCGTATTTCAGATTGCCGGCCAATTGCATTGGCAGGGTGCCGCGTGAGCGACCCATGCCCAGATCGTGGTAATGCTTGGCGCCTTTTTCCAGGATCAGCGGCACAGACGCCAGGGAAATCACGTTGTTGATGACCGTGGGCTTGCCAAACAGGCCTACGATCGCTGGCAGGGGCGGCTTGGCACGCACGATGCCGCGCTTGCCTTCCAGGCTTTCCAGCATGGCGGTTTCTTCGCCACAGACATAGGAGCCAGCGCCCTTGCGCACTTCCACATGAAAGGTCTTGCCGGAGCCGAGGATGTTCTCGCCCAGGTAACCACCAGCCTTGGCATTGACAATGGCTTC
>JBBSSV010000211.1:0-3701 GCA_038241705.1 Burkholderiales bacterium
TGCTGATCGTAATGGTCGTAGCGATACATGCTCAATCCTTATAAAAACTGCCGCGCTGCGTTTGCTTGCAACGCGTCAAAGCACTAGTTTGGCTGCCACGCCGGTCAAGGTCGAAGCCAGCAGCACGCGTAAAAACTTTTCGGGGACCGCCTTGGCGGCCAGGGAGCCTAGGATGATGCCAGGCACAGAGCCCAGTAGCAGAATGCCCAGCAATTCCCAATTGATCGAACCCAGCCACCAGTGGCCCAGCGCTGCCAGAGCCGTAAGGGGCACGGCATAGGCAATGTCGGTACCGGCCACTTCAGCTGGTGTCAAGCGGGGATACAGAAAAATCAGCAGGGTGGCGCCGACTGCGCCTGCACCGATCGAGGAGACTGTCACCAGCACGCCCAGTATCGCGCCGGAGACAATGGTGGCTCTCAGCAGTGACTGACCCTGTAATTGCCGCTTCGGATTGGCCATAATCCAGCGCTGGATCTTTCCGCGGAACAGGATGGCCACCACCGTTAAGGACACCGAGGCGGCGATAGAATAGCGGATTACTTGGCCGACTGACTCATCCAGAGCGCCAAAATACTTCAGCACCAGTGTAGTGACGACTGCAGCGGGCAGGGCGCCTAGGCACAGGCGGCGCACGATGTCCCAATGCACGGTTTTGCGATAACGGTGAGCAAAGGTGCCGGCGGTCTTGGTGATCGCGGCAAAAGCCAGGTCGGTACCGACGGCAACGCTGGGGTTGACACCAAATAGCATGGTCAGCAGGGGCGTCATCAAAGAGCCGCCGCCCACGCCAGTCAGTCCGACCAGCAATCCCACTGCAAATCCCGATGCTATATAAGTAAGAGTCATACCACCCCGCATTAACAAGGGTGAATCGTAATAAACTTGTAGGCCGTTCCAAACTACTTAGTATTCATTTGCTTATATGTTTCCAGCAGGTTAAGGAAACAGGCGCTGGCAATGCATCATCCGGAAAATCAAGAATGAACCTTCATCAACTGCGTTTCGTGCGCGAAGCGGTACGTCAGAATTTCAACCTGACCGAGGCCGCACGGGCGCTGTTTACTTCCCAGCCTGGCGTCTCCAAGGCCATCATCGAGTTGGAAGAAGAACTGGGCGTGGATATCTTCACCCGCCATGGCAAGCGCATCCGTGGCCTGACCGAGCCTGGCCAGGAAGTCTTGAAAGTAGCCGAGCGCATCCTGATGGAAATCGAAGGCTTGAAGCGCATCGGCGAAGAATTCGCCGCCCAGGATTGCGGCAGTCTCACAATAGCCACCACCCATACGCAGGCGCGTTATGCCCTGCCAAAAGCGGTACAGGCTTTTAAACAGCGCTTTCCCAAAGTGCGCCTGTCCCTGTTGCAGGGCAATCCCCAGCAGATTGCAGAAATGGTATTGCACGACCAGGCCGATATTGCCATCGCGACCGAAACGATCGAGTCGCAGCCGGGCCTGATTTCTCTGCCGTGCTATCAGTGGGAGCACATGGTGGTGGTGCCGCCTGGCCATCCCTTGTTGGAAAACGAAGCGCTATCACTAAGAGACATTGCCGCCTGGCCGATCATTACCTATGACGCGGCCTTTACCGGGCGTAGCAAGATCGATCAAGCCTTTGCACGTCGCGAGATCAAGCCCGACGTCGTGCTCGAAGCCATAGACGCCGACGTCATCAAAACTTATGTCGAGCTGGGCATGGGCATCGGCATCATCGGCGGCATGGCTTTCAATCCCGAGCGCGACCAGCACCTGCGCGCCATTTCGGCTGGCCATCTATTTGGTTCGAATGTGTCACGTTTGGCCTTGAAACGGGGCGCTTATCTGCGCAGTTATGTGTACACTTTCATTGAATTATTGACACCCAATCTGAATCGTAAACTGATTGAGCAGGCGCTTTCTGGAGAGAAAGAGGTTTACGAGTTGTAAGCAGCAAGCGCGAACTCAGCACGTGCCTGAATAATGCGCCTGCAACGATCACTACATAGTTATTCAAAGGAAGGACGATATGGAGCGACCGTCGGGAGCATTTATCGGTGAAAACAGTTTCCAGATATTTATTGATAGCATTACTGATTACGCCATCTACATGCTTGACCTTGATGGCGTCGTCGTCAGCTGGAATCAGGGCGCTCAGCGCTTCAAGGGCTATACCGCCCAGGAAATCATCGGGCTACATTTTTCCTGCTTCTATCCACCAGACGATCAGGCTGCTGACTTACCAACGCAGGCGCTGCGCCGGGCCAGGACAGAAGGCAGTTATGAAGGCGAGGGCTGGCGCATCCGCAAGGATGGCACCCGCTTTTGGGCTAACGTGGTCATCGACCCGGTGCGCGATGGCAGTGGCGTATTGGTCGGCTATGCCAAGATCACGCGTGACTTGACCGAACGCAAGCTGGCCCAAGAGGCCCTGCAGCACAGCGAGCAGCAATTTCGCCTGCTGGTGGGCAGCGTCACCGATTACGCCATCTACATGCTCTCGCCCAGCGGCCACATCACTAACTGGAATGCTGGTGCCCAGCGCATCAAGGGTTACATCGCGCCCGAAGTTCTTGGCAGTCATTTTTCCCGCTTTTATACCGAAAAAGACCGCGCCAGCGACGAGCCGACTCGTGCCCTGGCCACTGCGCTGTCAGCAGGCCGCTACGAAAAGGAAGGCTGGCGCCTGCGCAAGGACGGTACCCGTTTCTGGGCCAATGTCGTCATCGACACGGTGCACAATGACGAAGGCGACATGATCGGCTTCGCCAAGATCACCCGCGACATTACCGAGCGCCTGGAAGCCCAAGTGGCGCTGGAGCGTACGCAGGAAGCCCTGATGCAGGCGCAGAAGATGGAAGCGGTCGGGCAATTGACCGGTGGCATTGCCCATGACTTCAACAATCTGCTGACGGTCATCGTCAATAGCCTCGATCTGCTGGAGAGCAAGCTGGTGACCACCGGTGAGCGGCGCTTGCTACACAGCGCCCTGCAGGCCGCCGAGCGCGGCGCGCGGCTGACGCAGCAACTGCTGGCCTTTTCTCGACGCCAGCCCTTGAGCCCCAAGCATTACAACCTCAATGTCCTGATCGGACGTTTCGAAACCATCCTGCGCCGGGCCTGCGATGAACCCATTGCCTTCGAGTTGCGCATGCAGGCCCCGGCGCTGCCAGTGCTGGTGGATGCGGCCCATTTCGAAACCACACTCTTGAACCTGATCGTCAATGCATGCCATGCCATGCCCCAAGGCGGACGGCTGATCGTTTCTACCCAGCAGCTTGACTTGGATCCGGAAAAGACCGTGGGTACGTTGGCAGCCGGTCGTTATATCCGGGTAAGCGTGACTGATAACGGTTGTGGCATGGATGAGGACACCAGAGCGCATGCCTTTGAACCCTTTTTCACGACCAAGGAAGTGGGGAAGGGTACGGGATTGGGTCTGAGCCAGGTGTATGGCTTTCTGAGTCAGTCGGGCGGTGATGTCACCATCGACAGTGCTACTGGCGAAGAGAGCGGCACCACCATCCATCTGTATTTTCCGGTGGCGCAGAATGCCGTCCTGAAGGAAAGCCCTGATCACGACGAGGCAAAGACAGAAAAAATCCTGATTGTCGAAGATGAGCCAGAAGTGCTCGAGATGGCTGCAGAGATCTTTCGCACCATGGGTTATGACGTGCTGACAGCGGCCAATGGTCCGGACGCCCTGAACCTGCTCAAGCGTACCAA
>JBBSSV010000212.1:0-3679 GCA_038241705.1 Burkholderiales bacterium
CCATTAGGCGTGCAGAAGTATCCCGACGGGGCAAAGGTCAGAAACCTGCGCCCCGTTTTATTTTTAACCGCATGAATTTCATTTTCTGCTTCTTTGCAGGAGCAGTCAGAATCGAATGACTTTTCTGGATCAACTGGTAACGCAAGCACAGGCCGATTTCTTGGCGGCTGCGGATGAAGCGTCGCTAGAAAATACGAAGGCGAAGTACTTGGGTAAATCCGGGCAGGTCACTGAACAGTTGCGCAGCCTGGGTCAACTGGCCCCTGATGAGCGCAAGGCGCGCGGCGCCGTGATCAATCAGGCAAAAACGCAGATCGAGTCGGCTCTCAGCGAGCGTCGTGCGGCCTTGGCCCAAGCCCAGATGGACATGCGCCTGCAGGCTGAAGCCATCGATGTCACCCTGCCCGGCAGAGGCCGCGGCATGGGCGGGATACATCCTGTTATGCGCAGCTGGCAGCGGGTCGAGGAAATATTTGGTTCGATCGGCTTCGAGGTGGCGGATGGCCCGGAAATCGAGACCGACTGGACCAACTTTACCGCCTTGAACAGTCCGGAGAACCATCCGGCACGTTCGATGCAGGATACGTTTTACGTCGAGGGTGAAGACAGCCAAGGCAAGCCGTTGCTGCTGCGCACGCATACCAGTCCGATGCAAGTGCGTTATGCGCGCATGCATCAGCCACCGATCAAGGTGATCGCACCTGGCAAGACGTATCGGGTCGATAGTGATGCCACGCACTCGCCCATGTTTCATCAGGTAGAAGGATTGTGGATAGACCGACATGTCAGCTTTGCTGACCTGAAGGGTGTTTATCTGAACTTCATCCGAGCTTTCTTTGAAACCGACGATCTGCAACTGCGGTTTCGTCCTTCGTATTTTCCGTTTACCGAGCCTTCCGCAGAGATCGATATTGCCTTTGGCGAAGGTCCGCTCAAAGGACGCTGGTTGGAAGTGTCAGGTGCCGGTCAAGTGCATCCAACGGTCATTCGCAACATGGGATTGGACCCAGAAGAATATCTAGGCTTTGCCTTCGGTTCTGGTCTAGAGCGTCTGACCATGCTGCGCTATGGCATCAGTGACTTACGCCTGTTCTACGAAGGCGATCTGCGTTTCCTGAAACAATTCAATTGATTCTTACCAGACGTGTGTTTGAGCGTCTGATGGCCTCTTTTTCACGGTTAAGCTATGCAATTCTCCGAAGCCTGGTTACGCACCATGGCCAATCCGAACCTGAGTTCGGATGAACTAGCGCACGTACTGACGATGTCCGGTCTGGAAGTGGAAGAGGTCGACCCTGTCGCCCCTCCTTTTTCCAAGGTGGTAGTGGCCCAGGTCCTGCAGGTCGAGCGTCACCCGAATGCAGACCGCTTGAGCGTATGCCAGGTCGACACTGGCAATGGCGCGCCCTTGAGCATCGTCTGTGGTGCGCCCAACGTGCGCCCTGGCATGAAAGTGGCCTGTGCGCTGGTGGGTGCCGAATTACCAGCAGCATCAGGTGAAAAACCCTTTGTGATCAAGCTCGGCAAGTTGCGCGGCGTTGAATCCCAAGGCATGCTGTGCTCAGCCAAGGAGCTATACATATCGGAAGAGGGCGAAGGCTTGCTTGACCTGCCTGAAGACGCGCCCATTGGTCAGGACATACGTGCATATTGTGATCTGGACGACCAGGTTTTTACTGTCAAGCTCACCCCCAACAAGGCAGATTGCCTGTCAGTCTGGGGCGTGGCGCGAGAGGTATCGGCTTTGACCGGCGCGCCGCTGCAGGAAGCGGGGTCCGGGCCTGTGTCAGTCAATATCGCTGAAATCCTTCCAGTCACGGTTGAGGCACCAGACTTGTGTGGACGCTTTTCAGGACGCGTGATCAGGAAGCTGAATGCAAAAGCTGCTACCCCTGCCTGGATGAAGCAACGCTTGGCACGCAGTGGCCTGCGCTCGATTTCTGCATTGGTCGATATTTCCAACTATGTGATGCTGGAGCGCGGACGCCCCAGTCATGTGTTCGACCTGGACAAAATCCAAGGGCCGCTGCAAGTGCGCTGGGGCCGTAAAGGCGAATCACTTGAACTGTTGAACGGTAATACTGTTGAAATTGATGACTGGGTAGGCGTGATTGCAGACGCCAACGGCCTAGAGTCACTGGCCGGCATCATGGGCGGCGAAGCCAGCGGTGTTTCGCTGGACACCACTGCCATCTATCTGGAAGCGGCCTTCTGGTGGCCGGAAGCGATCCAGGGCAGGGCGCGTCGCTATCACTTTTCCACTGACGCCGCTTATCGTTTTGAACGTGGCGTGGACTACGCCACCACCGTAGAAGATCTGGAGCGCATCACCGCATTGATTCTTGAAATCTGCGGCACCGCTGACACCCAGGTCGGCCCAGTGGACGATCATGTCGTCAACTTGCCGCAGCGTCAGCCAGTCAGCGTGCGAACCGCACGTGCTTGCAAAGTGATTGGTGTGGATCTGTCGGATGCGCAGATTGCCGATATTTTTTACAGACTGAAGCTGGAATTCGTGCAGGAGCCAGGCATTTTCAAGGTCACGCCGCCTTCCTACCGCTTTGACATCGCGATTGAAGAGGACCTGATCGAAGAAATTGCCCGGATTTATGGTTTCGAAAACATCCCTGCCATAGCGCCTGTTGCGGCCAACGAAATCCGGGTTGACCAGGAAAATACTCGATCACTATTCACTTTGCGTCGTCAGTTGGCAGATTTGGAGTATCAAGAGGTCATCAATTTCAGCTTTGTCGAGGAGAAATGGGAGCAGGACTTTGCGGCTAATGCCACCCCTATCCGCGTGGTAAACCCGATCGCTAGCCAGATGAGCGTGATGCGTTCTTCGCTACTGGGCGGATTGGTGGCTAATGTGCGCTACAACTTGAACCGCAAAGCCAGTCGGGTACGGCTGTTTGAAATTGGTGGAGTTTTTCTGCGCGACCCTCAAGTCCAGGAAGGACCGCTGACCGTAGCCGGCTATAACCAGCCCAAGCGCATTGCAGCCATTGCCTGTGGCCCGGTGGCCGAGGAGCAATGGGGGCAGCCCACGCGCGAGGTGGATTTCTTTGACCTCAAGGCGGACCTGGAAGCGTTGTTTTCTCCTGAATCAGTTCAACTACGCAAGGCGGCCCATCCCGGTTTGCATCCAGGCCGGTCAGCGAGTGTGATGGTGGGCGACGCTGCCGTGGGCTACATCGGCGAGTTGCATCCGGGCTTGTTGAAAAAATACGACTTGCCGCATGCGCCGGTTGTGTTTGAAGTGGATGCCAGTGTTTTGCAGCAGCGTGCCATGCCTGCGTATCAGGAAATTCCACGCTTCCCAGGCGTTGTGCGAGATCTGGCTGTCGTTATTAAGAAAGTGATTCCCGCGCAAGAATTGTTAAGCGCGTTTCAGGCTGAAAAAGTGGGTAATCCAGCCTGCAACATCGTGCAAGCCTTTGTTTTGTTTGATGAATATCGTGGCAAAGGACTGGAAGAAAACGAGAAAAGCCTTGCTTTCCGGTTTACCCTGCAAGATACTCAGGCTACCCTTCAAGACGAAACAGTGGAGCGGGCGATGCAAGCAATGCTGGCTGCAGCAGAACGCGAATGCGGTGCCCGTTTGCGCTAATGAAACTGGTTGAAAAGAGATGATGGATGATGTGCAGCCGAGTGCCGAGCTTCAGCCAGCCTGGACCGA
>JBBSSV010000213.1:0-3672 GCA_038241705.1 Burkholderiales bacterium
GCACATCGCGAGGACCGCTCGTCACTGGATGACAAAGTACTGGCGCGGCGCGCTCGCCTCGGCGTCGAAGGCAAGTATGGTGACTGGGCGTTCGAGGCCGAGTACGACTTTTCCGGAGACGGTGCATTCAAAGACGCCTATGTGGACTACAAAGGCTGGCAGGCCGCCGATATTGCGATTGGCCAGTTCAAGGTGCCCTTTGGACTAGAAGAGCAGATCAGTTCCAAGAGCATCACATTCATCGAGCGCTCCTTGCCATCGGACGCCTTTGCCCCTTCGCGCCGCCGAGGGATCGGCGTTGTCCATGCCGGCGAGCCATACACCGTATCGGCCATGGCATTTGGCTCCAAAATCAGGGGCAAGGATGAAGGCAAAGGTGTGGCAGCCCGTGCCACGTTTGCGCCCTTACTGGAAAAAAACCGACGCGTACTGCACCTGGGTGCGTCGGCTTCACTGGAGCATACTGACCACCCAGTGAAGCTGAGCGCAAGACCAGAAGCGCGCCCAGCCGATGAAAAATTGGTCAAGACCGGCAAGATCAACAATGTTGACCGCATTGCGCTCATGGGGCTTGAAGCCGCATGGCAGCAGGGACCGGTCTCAGTTCAAGCAGAATGGATGCGCTCACATTTGGGCCGGACTTCGGAACCAGGCCTGGATTTCGATGGCTGGTACGTGGCGGGAAGCTGGTTTCTCACCGGTGAGGTCCGACGTTATCGGGATGGGAGGTTCAAGAGCATTGACATCACCCGCCCGGGCGGCGCATGGGAACTCGCCGCTCGCTACAGCCGCGTCAACCTGGACCACCGCGACATTAGCGGTGGTCGGGAGAACAACATCACCCTGGGGTTGAATTGGTACGCCAATGACCACCTGCGCCTGATGCTCAACTACATCGATGTGCGCAGCCAGCGGCGTGACATTTCTGACGACCCAAAAATTTTGCTCATGCGTGCGCAGGTAGCCTTCTAGTCCGTTAGTCGTTGCGCACCGTGCCAAGGCAGAAAATCGTTCGGCAACATCTGCCATTCGCCTGCGTGGACGACCTGTACGGGCGGCATGGGTACAAGGGAGCAATCAACGCTTACTCTTTATCACTCATATACATGGTATGGCTCCGCCTTGTCTCCGCACGCGGCCTACATGCCTGCTTCTGTTCTTGAGCGTCTACATCGCAAACTTCAGCTAGCTAGAGCAAAGACGGACAGACGGCCAGACGCACAAAGTTACCGGGAAGCTTTTACACTGCCCAAGCTCTGTTTGGCTTCTTACGCCAGCCTCTAATCTGAATTACGCAGACGAAGGGCGTTAAAGACTACTGAAGCAGAGCTCAAGCTCATCGCCAATGCCGCAAACATGGGGGAGAGTAAAAGGCCGGTCAGTGGATACAGTACTCCGGCTGCCAGTGGCACGCCCAGCGTGTTATAGATGAACGCGAAACCCAAGTTCTGCTTCATATTGGCAACTGTTTGCTCAGAGAGATGACGTGCAATCGAAATACCGCGCAAGTCCCCTTTGACCAACGTTACCTGTGCACTGTTCATAGCCACGTCTGTCCCAGTGCCCATTGCAATGCCCACGTTGGCTTTGGCCAAGGCTGGAGCATCGTTAATACCGTCACCAGCCATCGCAACAATCCGGCCTTCAGCCTGAAGCTTCGTGACCAGGTCAAGCTTGTCAGCCGGCTTGACTTCACCGTGTACTTCATCGATTCCCAATTGCTGTGCCACAGCTTTAGCCGTGGCAACGCCGTCGCCGGTTGCCATGATGACGCGAATCCCGGCATCTTTAAGTTCTTGCACGGCCTCCGGTGTGCTCTGTTTGATCGCGTCTGAGACGGCCAGCAGTCCAGTCAGTTGGCCATCTGTGGCCAAGTACATGACGCTCGCCCCCTTTTCGCGCAAGGACTGGGACGTATCGGCCATTGCTGTGACATCGACGTTTTCTTGCTGCATTAGCGCGGTATTGCCCAATACGAGGTGTTTTCCTTCGACCTGACCGCGAACGCCAATGCCGCTACCAGATTCAAAATCGTCAGCGGCACTGAGTGTCAGGCTCCGCTCGCGCGCAGCATTCACAATGGCTTGTGCAAGCGGATGTTCGCTGCCCTGGTCAAGACTTGCAGCCAGTCGCAACACTTCATCAGCTGTGGCGTTACTGGCAGGTACAGCCTGCTCGAACGTCGGCCGACCTTCGGTCAAGGTACCTGTTTTATCCACGATCAAGGTATCGACCTTGCGTAAATTCTCAATCGCTGCCGCATCGCGAAACAGCACCCCTTGCGTGGCACCTTTTCCGGTTGCCACCATGATGGACATGGGGGTTGCTAAGCCAAGGGCGCAAGGACAAGCGATGATGAGCACGGAAACTGCATTGATCAAGCCATACACCCAGCTCGGTTGAGGGCCCCAAAAGCCCCAAACGATGAATGTGATGACTGCGATGGAGACTACCGTCATCACAAAGTAGCCGGCAACGTGGTCGGCCATGCGTTGCATGGGCGCGCGCGAGCGTTGGGCCTGGGCGACGAGCTGCACGATTTGCGACAACACCGTAGCGGAACCCACTTTCTCTGCGCGGATTACCAAAGAGCCGGAGGTGTTCATGGTCGCGCCGATTACCTTGTCGCCAGAACGTTTGCTGACCGGAAGGGGCTCTCCTGTGAGCATGGATTCATCCAGAGAACTGCTGCCTTCTTCGACAGTGCCATCCACTGGCACTTTCTCTCCGGGTCGCACGCGCAAGCGGTCACCTTCATGGACGTGGGTCAGCGGTACGTCTTCCTCGGAGCCATCGGCGTTGATACGTCGTGCTGTTTTCGGTGCCAAGCCCAGCAGTGACTTGATCGCCGCTGACGTTTGCGAGCGCGCGCGTAGTTCAAGAATCTGACCAAACAGCGTCAGTGAAATAATGACGACCGCCGCTTCAAAATACACGGCAATGCGCCCCATGGACCTGAAGGTTTCAGGGAATACCCCGGGCACCAACGTTGCCACAACGCTATAGCTGAATGCAGCTGCGGTACCGAGGCCAATCAGCGTCCACATGTTGGGACTGCGATTAACGACCGATTGCCAGCCTCGTACAAAGAACGGCTGCCCCGCCCACAGCACAACCGGCAGTGACAATACCAGCTCTATCCAGGTTTGCGTGGTCATGTTGAACCAACCCAGCTGGTGCCCGAACATCGCAAGCACTGTAACGATGACCGTGAAGGGCAACGTCCACCAGAATCTGCGCGTGAAGTCCTTCAGCTCGGGATTGTCGTCTTCAAGGCTGGGCATCAAAGGCTCGAGCGCCATGCCACATTTTGGACAGCTCCCCGGATGATCTTGTCGTATTTCTGGATGCATGGGGCAGGTATATATCGTTCCTGCTTCTGCGGGCTCTGCGGCAGGACGGCTTTCGGGCGCGCCTAAATAGGCTTCGGGAGTAGACTTGAATTTGTCCATGCAACGGCTACTACAAAAGTAGTAATCCTTGCTGTCATGCGCCACAGTTTTTTGCGGATTGGCCGACACTTTCATGCCACAAACAGGATCCGTGAAAGGTTTTTCTGGCGTACCTTCGTGTGCTGCAGCCTCTGTGGAGGCGCCATGCTCGTGTTGGTGGTTCGTATCGGTGCGCATATGCGGTTCCTTATTTAGACAAGCGGCTATTCGCTTGTATTAA
>JBBSSV010000214.1:0-3638 GCA_038241705.1 Burkholderiales bacterium
CCGCCCATCCTCACACGTCTGGCATCTTTCCCTTACCTGACGCGGAGGATGCCTTTGCTGCGCGCATTTTGCTGGCGCGGGTGGCCGAGCGCAGTCTGGATGTGCAGTACTATATCTGGCGCAACGACATTACCGGCATCCTGTTGTTCGATGCTTTGCGTGCCGCGGCTGAGCGCGGGGTGCGGGTACGTCTGCTGTTAGACGACAACAATACCTCGGGGCTGGATGCACGCCTGGCGGCGCTGAATAGCCATCCGAATATCGAAGTGCGTCTGTTCAATCCGTTTGCTAATCGCAGCATCCGCGCCATCGGCTACGTCACCGATTTTTCGCGGTTGAACCGGCGTATGCATAATAAGTCCTTCACTGCGGACAACCAGATCACCCTGATTGGCGGGCGCAACGTGGGCGATGAATACTTCGGTGCGGGAGAAGGGGTGCAGTTTGCCGACCTGGATGTGATCGGCGTGGGGCCGGTCAGCAAGCTGGTGTCCAGCGACTTCGACCGCTACTGGGCCAGTCAGTCGGCTTATCCGGTGACGCGCCTGCTCCCCAAAGCCGAACCGGGCGCGCTGGAGGAACTAGCTGCAGACGCGACCCAAGTCTCCGTCAGCCCCCAAGCCGCGACCTATCTGGAAGCAGTGCGCCAGTTTGCCTTTGTGCGCAACCTGATGGAAGGCACCGAGTCGCTGGAATGGGCCACCACCCGACTGGTGAGCGATGCGCCGTCCAAGGGGCTGGGGCAGGCTGGGCCTGAGCAGATCCTGTCATACAAGCTAGAGCAGATCATTGGCATGCCCAGCCGCTCTTTGTCGCTGGTGTCGCCATACTTTGTACCGGGCAAGCATGGGACCAAACAACTGGTGGACCTGGCAAGCCAAGGCGTGGAAATTCGCGCCCTGACCAATTCGCTCGAAGCCACCGACGTCGCCGCGGTGCATGCCGGCTACGCCAAGCGGCGCAAGACCTTGCTGAAGGCGGGCGTACATCTGTATGAATCGCGCCACCGCATGCCGCCACCCAAGCGCGACAAGGGCAAAGGGAAGGGCAAGCTGGGCAGTTCTTTGTCCAGTCTGCACGCCAAGACCTTTGCCTTTGATGGCGAACATATCTTCGTTGGCTCGTTCAATTTCGATCCGCGATCGGCTTACCTGAACACGGAAATGGGCCTGATCATCGACAGTCCCAACCTGGCAGGAGGGGTGGACCAAGCGTTTCAGACCAGCATTCCGCAAACTGCTTATGAAGTGATCCTGGACGAAGAAGGGAGAATGGTGTGGCTGGAGCGTCATGGTGAGACGCTTGAGCGCCATACCACCGAACCCGGCACCAGCGTGTGGCAGCGCATGGGCGTGGACCTGATGTCGCTGTTGCCCATCGACTGGCTGCTGTAAACCTCCTTGAGATAGGGTCAGTTTGTGAAGTGGGCCGTCGTTGCACCAGCCGCCAGTAATGGCCCCAGGAAGTGAATGCCACAAAAAGTCTCTGGATGCAACGGACTCGACCCCAAGCTTGATGTCGTGCAAAACCCGAGGTGATTAGTCACGCCAGCGTTCGGTCGGGCCCGCTAGGATGGAAGGGTATTCAGCGCTGTCAGACCCCTTGACGCACTGCCGGAATGTCATAGCGTTCCTTTGCCCGCGGCCGGCAAAGGGCGACGGAGGCCGACGATGAAACCCACCCTGAACCCTCCCGTTTTCTATACCGCAGCGGCCTTCATCCTGAGCTTGGTGGTATTCACCATTTCTGTGCCGGATACGGCTCAGTCGATGTTCGGCATGATGCAGACATGGATTCTGGAGAATGCCAGCTGGGTCTACATCTTGACGGTCGCCATCATGCTGATGTCGATCCTGTTTCTGGCGATCAGTCGCTATGGCGACATCAAGCTGGGGCCAGACCATAGTCAGCCTGATTACCGCGACATCACCTGGTTTGCGATGCTGTTTTCAGCGGGCATGGGCATTGGGCTGATGTTTTTCGGAGTGGCCGAGCCGGTGATGCATTTCATCACGCCGCCCGTGGGCGAGGCCGGCACCGTGCGCGCCGCACGCGAAGCCATGAAGATCACGTTCTTCCATTGGGGGCTGCACGCTTGGTCAATCTATGCCTTGGTCGGGCTGATCATGGCATTTTTCAGTTACCGCCACGGTTTGCCGCTGACGCTACGCTCGGCCCTGTATCCACTGATCGGCGAGCGCATCTATGGCCCCATCGGCCACGCGGTGGATATTTTTGCCATCATCAGCACGGTTTTTGGCACCGCCACGGCGCTTGGCTTTGGCGTGGCCCAGATCAATAGCGGCTTGCATCATTTGTTCGGCATTCCTCTGAACACCACTACCCAGGTGATCCTGCTTGTGATCGCCTCGGCACTGGCGACGATTTCGGTGGCGACCGGTATCGACAAGGGCATCCGCATTCTGTCGGAAATCAATCTTTCCCTTGCGCTGGTGCTGATGCTGTTCGTGCTGCTGGTTGGACCGACGGTCTTTGTGCTGCAGACGCTGGTGCAGAACACCGGTGCCTATCTGTCGGAACTGGTTTATAAGACCTTCAACCTCTACGCCTACGAACCCAACGATTGGATCGGCGGCTGGACCCTGTTTTATTGGGGCTGGTGGATTTCTTGGTCGCCGTTCGTGGGCCTTTTCATTGCGCGCATTTCGCGTGGGCGCACCATCCGCGAATTCGTGCGTGGCGCACTGCTGGTGCCGGCTGGCTTCACTTTGCTGTGGATGACGGTCTTTGGGGACACCGCCATCCATCTGATCCTGGTCGATGGCTATCAGGATTTTGCCCAGGCTGTGGCTGGCGACAGTACCTTGGCGCTGTTTGTTTTTCTGGAGCATCTGCCCTTTGCCAGCATTACCTCCATCATTGCCATCGTCATGGTGATGGTGTTCTTTGTCACCTCGGCCGACTCGGGTGCCCTGGTGGTGGATCTGCTGGCCTCAAATGGTTCACCGGCCTCGCCAGTCTGGCAGCGCATCTTCTGGTCGGTGCTGATGGGCGTGGTTGCCATTGGGCTGCTGCTGGCCGATGGCCTGGAAGCCCTGCAGACCGCCACCATTGCCAGCGCGCTGCCGTTTTCCATTATTCTGTTGCTGGCGATATGGGGGTTGTTCAAGGCACTCAAGCTGGACGCGACTAAGCGCCGCATCCGTTATCAGACTGTTACCCGATCCCAACCTGTGGGTGCGGGCCAGTCCTGGCAACACCGCCTTCGCAATATCGTCCTGATGCCCAACCGGGTGGATGTGCTGCGCTTCATGCAGCTCAACGTCTTGCCGGCGCTGCAGGCAGTCGAGGGTGAATTGCGCCAGCAAGGCTATGAGGTCGAGGTCCAGACAGGGGGAGAGAACAATGAAATGATGCTGGACGTGCAGCATCATGGTGAATCGCTGGATTTTTCTTATGCGGTCTGGCCACTAGAGCAGGTGCGCCCGGCACTGACCCTGGACGAAGTCAGCGACCAAGAAGAGCGGCGCTACTTCCGCGCCGAAGTCTTCCTGCGCGAAGGCGGCCAAGACTACGACGTTATGGGCTGGAGCCGGGAAGAAGTGATCGGTGACATCCTGGATCAGTACGAGCGGCACCGGCATTATTTACACATGGTGCATGGCTCGACCGCGCCA
>JBBSSV010000215.1:0-3618 GCA_038241705.1 Burkholderiales bacterium
AGGCATTGCCCTGGTCCAGGCGCTGCTGCCGGCCCTGATCAAGCGCCGTTTTCCGGCGCGCACCGGGCAGCTCATGGGTGTGTACACCACGGGCATCATGGGTGGCGCTGTCTTTGCTGCAGCATCGGCGGCACCGCTGGCCGAGAGCATCCCTTGGAATCAGGTGTTGGCGCTCTGGAGCATTCCTGCCTTCGTGGTTGCGCTCTTTTGGATGAGGATTGCGCCACGTGACACTACCGCTGGTCGCCTGCCCTATCCGCGCTTGCCGCTACGTTCTGGTCGGGCCTGGGTGTTGATGGTGTTTTTTGGCATTGCCACCAGTGCCTACACCGTGGTGCTGGCCTGGTTATCCCCTTTCTACCTGCAGCTTGGATGGACCCCGACGCATAGCGGGCTATTGCTGGCCGGGCTGACTTTGACAGAAGTTGGGGCCGGGTTTTTTGTCTCGTACTGGGTCAGCAGTTATCGCGACCGCCGGCCGATTCTGACGGTCTCTCTGACGCTAGTACTGACTGGTCTAGGCTGCCTGATTGTTGCGCCGAATCTGCTAGCCATTCCTGCCATGATCATACTTGGCTTGGGAATTGGCTCACTCTTTCCGCTGTGCCTGATCACGACCATGGACCATGTCACCGATCCAGCCAGTGCTGGCTCTCTGATGGCGTTTGTTCAGGGCGGGGGCTATTTGATTGCCAGCATCCTGCCGTTTGTGGCCGGTCTGCTGCAGCAACAGTTTGACTCTCTGGCGGGCGCCTGGCTAATCATGGCTGCTGGCGTGGTTGTCCTGCTGATGCTGACCTGGCGCTTTGCACCTACGCACCGTCTGGAAGCGATTTCCTGGAGGCTGATCAAAGAAAAATGAGGCTGAAAAGTTGGGAGCAACGTGAGAGAACAGCTTTAGTGGCACCTGTCAGCACCTCTCGCAACATTTCAGCGCGAGTGGATTTACAATGCCAGCCTGTGACTGCAACGAACAAGATCAAGAAAGCATGCCCCTCTTCCAATCTCAGACCGAAGCCCTGGCCCACTATCAAAAGCGCATCGTGCGCATCGTGGGGCCGTCGCGCAGCAACCGCCTGTCGATCGAATGGATTTGCGAAAACGGCAAGAAAAGGCGTAGCGCGGTCAAGCCCGAAAACTTGCGGCCCTTGCGCAGCCAGCTATTCTGAAGAGTGATCCAGGCTGCTACGCCAACCGGTGCATGACCGGCTACCGCTTCATCGAGCGCTGAAGTCTAGGCGTTGGACCCCTTCTGCCGTCCCCAGCAAGGCCACGTCCGCACCGCGTTGGGCAAACAGACCCACCGCAATCACGCCGACAATCCCATTGATCTGTACTTCCAATTGGACGGGATCAGCAATTTCCAAGCCCTGCACATCCAGGATATAGCCGCCGTTATCGGTGACCAGCGGTGCACCGGTCTGCATGCGTAACTGCGGTTGGCCGCCCAGTGCCTGCAGCGCCCGGGTCACAGCCACATGCGCCATGGGAATCACTTCCACTGGCAAGAGAAAACGGCCCAATCGGGTAACTAGCTTGGAGCCGTCGGCAATGCAGATGAAGCGTTTGGCGACCGAGGCTACGATCTTTTCGCGCGTCAACGCAGCGCCGCCGCCCTTGATCATCGCGCCCTGTGCGGTGATTTCATCAGCGCCGTCGATGTACACCGGCAAATCGCTGACCGCATTCAGGTCGAATATCGGAATGCCCTGTTGTTGCAGGCGCTGCGCCGTGGCTTCGGAGGACGCCACGGCGCCCCGAATACGGTCGCGCAGGGCACCCAGTTCGTCGATGAAATAATTGGCGGTCGAGCCAGTGCCCACGCCAATGATGGCGTCTTCGACCACATAGTCCAAGGCAGCCTTGGCGACTGCCTGTTTGAGTTGATCCTGATTCATGAGTAACCTGAGAAGCGCTGATGCGGGCCGGCATTTTAACTGATCGACATGCTGCCGACAGTGTCCACCGACGGCAGTATCAGCGGCGATTTTCGGGTTTGTAATCCCAGACACTTTTATTTTCTGCTCTGCGGCAGCGCCGCAACCGTCCTGGCGCTGTACCCCGCCCGCTCAACGTTTCCCTTACGCTGTTTTCCGTCAAGAAATGGTGCAGCCCGAGCGTGTGATCGCGTGTTTCAGCGCTGATAGCTGAACTATTGAATTCGACGCGAAGGCGATGAAAGCCTGACGACTGTCAATGGATTTTATTTGCCTCCTCGATAACATTGGCTAAAGGCTAGGCCATCGAATCCTGACACTTGTCCTAACACTTGATTGGCGGAAACGGCAAACTCATCGACCCAACCGTTGAATGCCAGCCGAACGATGTGGATGCATACCCCGCACGCCCTTTATGACTGGCGATGCTCCATGCCGGATTTCATTCAATTCATCACCGGAGATGGTGTGAGCTACCCTGAATTTTTTAATCAAGCCAAGAAAATAACCGTGTACGACCCGCTGGCGCACCTGTTGGGCTCTAGCAATGACGGCCTTATTGAGTATTCCTATATCGACGCGGTGAAGCAGGCAGGGCACTCATGTCCCACGGTGGCCGGTGCTTACCTAATGGCGATCAAGGCGCTCGTGCATTTGTACCCTGGCGAGGTACCCCAGCGTGGCGGGCTCAAGGCAGAGTTTCAGGAAGGGGTAGCAGACGGCGTTGCCGGTGTCATGGCAAATGTAGTGAGCCTGATTACCGGTTGCGCCGGCGAAGGTGGTTTTAAGGGGCTTGCGGGCAATTATGTTCGCCGGAATCTATTGTCGTTCGACCACCCGTTGAATGGCCAGATCAGATTTCAGCGGATGGATACGGGCCATGCCGTAACGATTAGCTATCACCCCGATCTCGTGCCGCCGTCACCCGAGGTATTTACGCTGCTTCGCAAAATTCTGGGCGGTGTTGCGCAGCAAACAGAAAAAGATGCGTTTGCAGCAGGATGGCAGGAAAGAGTCAGGAAGATACTGGAACAGGCTGACAACCCAAAACTTGTCGTGTGCTCGCGAATTACCTGAAAGCAACATGATCTGCCGTATGCGAAACCGAGCCAAGATCCGCGAGGCGGAGTCGTATTAAATGTTTTCTCAGTGCCGCTCGAGACTCGTCGAACGGGGTCACGTTTTGCAATACGCTTTGGCCACCAGAATGTGTGGAATGATCAATAATTATTGTCGGCACCCAAGTGCTGGCCGAAAAAATGTTGCTTCGGCCGCAACGGAAAAAGGGTAATGCGTCAGCAAACGCTTAAAGCATTAAGATTGCAGAAGTAAGCTCGTTTCCGTGTAATCAAAATTAGTAACTTCTGCACGTCCAGGTTCAGTATTGGCACATATTTTATGATCTAACGAAATACTCCAATAGGGATATTCGACATTAAAGTGAAAGCAACCATAATACTCGCGACGACGCTGGCCATCTGCCCATTCGCATTTCCAATGCTCGCTGGCGCTGCAGCTTCTAAGCAGCAGCCTGACGCAACTTATAGTGCTAATTTGCAACCAATGAACGCCGCATTGACCGACTATGCAACAACGGGCCCGGCCGAGTTCAAAATTCGCGACGACCAACTGACTGTCAGCATGAACGTCAAGAACGCGCCACCTAATATCTCTCATTGGC
>JBBSSV010000216.1:0-3618 GCA_038241705.1 Burkholderiales bacterium
ACTGTTCGTCACAGCTGTGGAAGAAAACGGCTTCAACAAGGACGCTGGCGATCTGCACACCCCCTACAAAAATAAGGACGGTGTTTCCATTAAAAATGGAGACATCCTGATTGCTGCGATCACGTCTTGCACCAACACCTCCAATCCGAGTGTTTTGCTGGCTGCCGGCTTACTGGCGAAAAAAGCAGTGGAAGCAGGCTTGACCGTATCGCCCCATATCAAAACTTCGCTCGCTCCTGGGTCGCGCGTGGTCACTGAGTACCTGGAAACTGCGGGTTTGCTGCCTTATATGGAAAAGCTGGGGTTCGGTGTTGCTGCCTACGGCTGTACCACCTGCATTGGCAACGCTGGCGACCTAACCTTGGCCATGAACGAAGCCATCGTCGAGCATGACATCGTGGCTGCTGCAATACTCTCAGGCAACCGCAACTTCGAAGCCCGCATCCATCCCAACATCCGTGCCAACTTTCTTGGCTCTCCACCGCTGGTAATTGCCTATGCAATCGCCGGCAACATGATGGTGGATTTGATGACTCAGCCAGTTGGTCAGGCCAACGGCAAAGATATTTATCTGAAGGACATCTGGCCGACCAGTGCTGAAATCGAAACCTTGATGCACTTTGCTATGAACCCCGAAGTGTTCCGCGCCAACTATCGTCAAGTCAAAGAGGCTCCGGGCGAGTTGTGGGGCCAGATCAGTGGCGTTGCGACAGGTGAAGTCTATAACTGGCCAGAGTCCACTTACATCGCCGAACCACCGTTTTTCGAAGGGTTTGGAATGGAGGTTCCAGCAGCAGCGCCGGAAATTTACGGAGCGCGGGCACTGGGAGTATTTGGTGACTCGATCACCACTGACCATATCTCACCGGCTGGCTCAATCCAGACCTCCAGCCCGGCAGGTGAATGGCTGCAAGCGAATGGCGTACGCAGGTCGGATTTCAATTCTTATGGTTCGCGACGCGGCAATCATGAAATCATGATGCGTGGCACTTTTGCTAACGTGCGCATCAAGAATCTGATGATTCCACCCTTGGAAGACGGCTCACGCATTGAAGGCGGCTTGACCATCTTCCAGCCCAGCCACAAGCAAATGCCGATCTACGATGCAGCCATGCAATACATCGCCGAGGGCACACCCACACTGGTATTTGCAGGGGAAGAGTATGGCACCGGCTCTTCGCGTGACTGGGCAGCCAAGGGCACGCAATTATTGGGTGTGAAGGCCGTAATCGCACGTTCTTACGAGCGCATCCACCGCTCTAACCTAGTCGGCATGGGCGTGTTGCCCTTGCAGTTCTTGGACGACGACAGCGTATTCAGCCTAGGCATCACTGGTCAGGAAACCTTTGATCTACTAGGCATGAAACAAAAAATCTGCCCGCAGCAAGAGTTGACCTTAGTCATCCACCGCAAGAATGGGCAAAGTCAGCAAGTACGCCTGCTGTTGCGCATCGACACGCCGATTGAGGTCGAGTACTACCGCCATGGCGGCATTCTCCCCTTCGTATTACGCCAGTTGCTCGCTGTCTGAATCAGGCAAGCCGGATACCTGGCTTGGATTTACGCATTACCCCATCCCTGGATGTCGATAGAGGTCCAGGTTTTTTGCTTTTCATCTTCCATGTCGGGTGACCCTGCGCTTGCGTCAAAGCTTGCCTGGCGCATCCATTACAATGGGCCTTCCTTGCCTTTTACGGTTCCTTCTATGCGTCAACGATCAAAAGGCTCAGCTCCCCGCCTATCAGCCGACAGTCAGCGTCTAGTCGACTTGGCGGCCGCCATGATTCAGGCCGGCAGTAGGCTTGAATTGCGCAGTTGGCAACAGCACTTGGATGTGCTCTTGCGTCGCATTCTCCAACAAAATCGTCAAGAAACCATTGATCAGGCGCTGGACCATCTTTTTTCCATTCATTCGCTGGCTTATGAACCTTTACTAGAAGCTGCGGAGCACATCAGCAGCACAGATACTCTCGAGCAAGGAAATCGCACGGTGCAACTCATCGCCCTGCCCATTCTTGCTTGGACCCGCTATGCGATTCCCTGCGGAAAAATCAATGCAACGGCGACCAGCCAGTTGGCCAAGCTATTACATGAGAAAGTCCTGGCACCCGATGCGCGAGCCGTGTTGCTGCCAGCGCTGTTTTCGATCGACTTGCTACCGCAAACGCACGCAGAGACGTTTGCCCTTACTCAGCAGTTGATCAAGCTGGTACAGAAAGAGGACGCGACTGAAAATGAGCTAGATACGGAAGATGCTGTGCCTTTCCTAGCAGATACGCGCTATCTGCTAGGAGCTGTCGTCACGCAGAAAGATAGCAACCTTTTCCAGTGGCAGTCAAACAATGAGCGTGCCTTGAGCCTCACGGCTTCCAAGGAAAAAATCTACGCTGCCTGGCAGGAGCATGCCACGGGAATTGTGCAGGCGCTCATGCCTGGATGTGGAGTGGACTTGCTCTTGCCTGAAACGTTCTATACCGCCTGCCGCACCGCTGATCGACAGATCCGCCCCATCTCCATCCATGCGGCCATCCATTACCTGACTCAAACCTTGCAGATTCGCCCCTTGGAGCTTGCCGCCATCATTGGAGGCTTCAGCAATGACACTACTGATGACATGGCTGATGAACACCGCATCAGTTTCACCTTGCGTGGTCAATCGGAGGTGCTGTATGGCGTGGTGTGGCCGCTGTATGAAGAAGATGCAGCCGCAGAAGAAATGCAAGCACAGATGTCAGCCGAGAATGCTCCTGCGGACTCCAATGTCGTGGCTTTGTCACCATTGGAACAAATCCTTTCTTTGCTGCGTCAGGACGGCATCGTCCATATCAAACGTCATCGTGAACGCTTTCCTCTGGAGTATTGTGATGACTGTGGATCGCCCTTGTTTTGTGACGCAGAAGCAGAGCTGACGCACGCGGAAATGCCAGAAATAGCGGCCCATGCTCCACCACATCTGCATTGAAAAAATGCCAAAGTACGTTTCCATGGTGGCCGCTCCCCGCCGATTTTGAAGTGTGGCTTGCCTTCAACATCATTTCCACGGTAGGCCAATACACTGCTTCCTTGATGCAGCCTCAAGGCGTTAAATCTACATCTCTGTAGAGTCATCACTATGTAGCAGATTCCTGTAAAGATTCCCGAGCATAATAGCCTCTAAAACATTCAAAATGACTCTGATTTTCAAGCGTGCTTCAGGAGAATATCGGGAAATATGTAAGAAATGCAACAATAGGAATTACCTCTGCATTTTCTAGTCAGATTTATAAAGCAGGAGTATTTCAATCTTTCATCTTGGGGAGAATGCAATGAGTTTCACGAATTTACTGGATAAAAATTATCAGGACATATCTCTTGAAGAGTTGGCAGACTCGCCCTTGTGTGCACTCAAGGGAATCAGTCAACATGATGCTGAGTTGTTGCACAAGGCGTTGAATGTACGCACGGTGCGCGAGTTGGCGATGGCGCACCATGTCAAGCTGGCCACGGCGATCACGATGTTGGCGGAAACGTCGACGCGGGCCGACCGCAAGCATGCCAAGGAAGCTTTGTTGGATGAAGCGGTGGAAATGACCTTTCCAGCGAGCGATCCGATCTCGGTCTCATCGGGTATCACCCGGA
>JBBSSV010000217.1:0-3607 GCA_038241705.1 Burkholderiales bacterium
GCTTCCAGAAAGAAGGCAGTCAGCACTTCATAGGCTAGCAGTGGCCCGGTGACACCGCCGGCAAACTGGGAAAAATAGCTCCAGTTGGTACCGAACTGGTAAGCCATCACCAGACCCGACACCACACCCATGCCGAAGTTGACGGCAAATATCTTTAGCCAGAAATGGTAAAGCTCGCGGTAAGTGTCGTCACGGGTGCGCAACCAGCAGGCTTCAAGTACGACCAGATAACTCGCCAGACCAATGGTGATGGCTGGAAAGATAATGTGGAAGGAAATCGTGAATCCAAACTGGATGCGAGCAAGTTCAAGCGCAGTGAACCCCAACATGTAAATCGCTCCTGATCAAGTACACAACCACCTTGAGTACGGATGCATTAAACCGGAGATAGTGTGATGGACGCCGGGTCGCCGAGGGTGATCAAGCCTGCCTTGGAGGCGGGCGACGACTGGTGTGGTTCTCCAGTCCACAATTGGACTGTGGTGCACTATGCAAGGTTCGAAAAAACTTTGCACGTGCAAACGCAAACTGTTGAAGGCGGCTCCCACAGTGGGATCAAGGTGGTGTGAAGCCAGCAATGTCGGCCTTTGGTGCGCACGCCTGCTTGAGATGACGCAAGCCGAACATGAAGCTGACTGTTTGTTGCATGACTTGAGCGGCCGACGATCGTCGATGGGCAGGATTGGGTGCACGCCGGTTTTTAGTTGGCATGGACTTTGCTGAGGTTTTTACCTGTTTGCATTCTTGTAATGTTTTGACCATGGTGAATTCATGAGAATAGCCCAAGTAGCTCCCATTTTTGAACGTGTACCACCCAAGGCCTACGGAGGAACCGAACGCGTCGTGTCGTACTTGACCGAAGAACTGGTGCGGCAGGGACATGAAGTCACCCTGTTTGCCACGGGCGATTCGCTGACTGAAGCGCGGCTGGTGGCGCCGATCGCGCAGAGCCGGCGCTTCAATGCCCAGCAGCAGGAATGGCTGATGTACCAGACCATCATGATGGACCAGCTGAGCGCCAGGGCCCATGAGTTCGACTTTGTGCATTTTCATACCGACTACATGCACTTCCCGTTGGCGAACAGCCTGTCGATTCCGCACCTGACCACGATCCATGGTCGCCTAGATCTGCCGGAGTTGGTGCCGCTGTATCACTATTTCGATGCGATTCCCTTGTGCTCGATTTCTCGAAATCAGCGCCAGCCGCTGCCACACGCCAACTGGCAGGGCACGGTGTATCACGGCTTGCCGCAAGATCTGTATGCCTTTAATCCGCAGGAAGGCGCCATTCCTGCGGCCGGCAATGACTTTGCCAGCCGCTGCGGCGAATATTTTGCCTTCATTGGTCGCATCTCGCCAGAAAAGCGGGTGGACCGCGCCATCGAGATCGCGCTGGCTTGCGACATGCCACTGATGATTGCGGCCAAGGTCGACCATGCCGACCAGGAATATTTCGAACAGACCATTCAACCGTTGCTCAACCACCCTTTGATCACCTTCGTCGGAGAGGTCGGCGACACCGACAAACAGGCATTCCTGGGTAATGCCTGTGCCCTACTATTTCCCATTGACTGGCCCGAACCATTCGGACTGGTTCTGATCGAGGCGCTTTCCTGCGGCACGCCCATCGTCGCCTATCGTCATGGATCGGTGCCTGAAATTGTGGACGATGGCGTCACCGGTTTCATCGTCGACAACCAAGAGCAGGCAATCGCCGCTGCCCGGCGTGTGACCAGCCTGGATCGCAACACCTGTCGGGCAACCTTCGAGCGCCGCTTTTCAGCCACGCGCATGGCCTCCGATTACGTGAAACTGTACGAACAGCTTCAGTTGGGGCGCGATGCCGCCCGTGCTGGTAGCGCCCGTGCATGCCACTGACATTTGCTGGAGAAAAATAAATGGCTAATAAGATTCAACACGAAGAGCAGTGGTACATCCTGGCAACGGCCTCGCCCACGGATGAACGCCGTCGCGTCCTCAAGTACAACGACACCTTTGCCCTATTCGATCGCTTTGGTGACATCCAGGCGGTAGGCATGGGTGAAGAGGGCATTTATCACGGCGATACCCGCTTCCTGTCACGCCATGAGCTGCTGATCGATGGTATCCGTCCGATGTTCCTGAATTCTTCGGTCAAGGACGACAGCGGCCTGTTCATCATCGAAATGATGAACCCTGACCTGAATGTGGAAGGCGCCAAGCCCATTGAAAAAGGCCTGTTGCACATTTTCAGGGCCAAGCTGCTGTGGAATACCGCCTGTTTCGAGCATGTGCGCCTGGTCAATTACGGCCTGGAAGAAGTCGAAGTCACGATGTCGATGGAATTCGGCGCTGACTATGCCGACATCTTTGAGGTTCGCGGCTTTGACCGAGAGCAGTACGGGGAAATTCTCAAGCCCGAGATCCATGGCAAGGAGCTGGTACTGGGCTACAAAGGCCGCGACAACGTGGTGCGCCGGACGCGCATCCGCTTCGATCCGGAGCCGGATTGCCTGACCGAATCCTGTGCTCAGTTCCGCGTCAAGCTGCCTTCGCGCGGCGAGGCGCATCTGTATGCAACCATCGATTGCCAGATCGAGCCGCATCGGCTGGATAAGGCCAGTGATGCGCCCGATTACTTTGCCGCTCTGACTGCCGCCAGCAATGCCATTGGTCGTCAGCTGAAGCAGCGCTGCAAGATCACCACCTCCAATACTTCGGTGAATAACTGGCTGGACCGATCCGCAGCCGATCTGGTGATGCTGACCACCAACTTGCCGGAAGGTATTTATCCGTATGCAGGCGTGCCCTGGTATTCCACCACTTTTGGGCGCGACGGTATTTTGACGGCGCGGGAGTGTCTGTGGATAGATCCGGGAATGGCTAAGGGCGTGCTGAGTTTTCTGGCTGCGAACCAGGCCAACAGCGTCAATCGCGAGCAGGATGCCGAGCCTGGCAAGATCCTGCATGAGGCACGCCAGGGCGAATTGGCGGCGCTGGGCGAAGTGCCTTTCCGCCATTACTACGGCACGGTCGACGCCACGCCGCTGTTCATTGGCTTAGCTGGCGCCTATTACGAACGCACCGGCGACCTGGAATTCATCCGCTCGATCTGGTCCAACATCGAACGCGCCCTGCACTGGATCGATCATTACGGCGATGCCGATGGCGACGGCTTTGTCGAATATGCGCGCCATAGTGAAAGCGGCCTGGTACAGCAAGGCTGGAAGGATTCCCACGACTCGATCTTCCATGCCGATGGCGAACTGGCCCAGGCACCAATTGCCCTGTGCGAAGTCCAGGGCTATGTTTATGAAGCCAAGCTGCGCGCCGCCAAGCTGGCGCGTCTTTTAGGTGACACGGCGCTGGCCGATGCACTGGAAGAAGCCGCCGTTGAGCTGAAACAGCGTTTCAATGAAGCTTTCTGGTGCGAGGAAATCGGCACCTACGCCATTGCTCTGGATGGTGATAAACGCCAGTGCAAGGTCGCGTCTTCCAACGCGGGCCATGCACTCTGGACTGGCATCGCTAGCCAGCCGTATGCCGAACGGGTCGCGGATCAATTGATGAGTACGGACTTTTTCTGTGGCTGGGGCATCCGCACCATTTCCAGCCAGGCCTCGCGCTA
>JBBSSV010000218.1:0-3598 GCA_038241705.1 Burkholderiales bacterium
AACACCTGATTCAACTCACGCACCATATGCACCGGCAGGCGCACCGTGCGCCCCTGATTCATGATGGCGCGTTCAATGCTCTGTCGGATCCACCATGTTGCATAGGTCGAAAAGCGAAAACCGCGTTCAGGCTCGAATTTATCGATGGCGCGCATCAAGCCGAGATTGCCCTCTTCGATCAGGTCGAGCAGGATGACACCGCGATTGATGTAATGCTGGGCGATCGAAACCACAAGCCGCAAGTTATGCTCGATCATTTTCTGACGCGCAAGAAAGTCACTCTGCTTAGCCAGCGTGGAATAATGGACTTCTTCAGCCACCGTCAGCAGCGGCTTTTGCCCGATCTGATTCAGATAATGCTGGATGGCATCGGTCGACAGTTCGGATGCCAAAACGGTTTTGAATTCTTCAATACTGTCCTTGCCAACTGCTTCGACAATCTGCTTTTGCGACAATAGATCCGCATCGTCTTCAGCAGGGCTTGCTGCTTCGGATGAATCATCCTCGGCATCATCCTGAAAGTCGCGCGGATCTGCAGTCATTTATTGGGCAGGCAGGAATTTGATGGGATCAACGGGTTTGCCCTGCTGACGAATTTCAAAATGCAGCTTGACTGAGTCTGTGTCGGAGCTGCCCATCTCTGCAATCCGTTGACCACGACTCACGGACTGCCCTTCCTTGACCAAGATAGTCTTGTTGTGGGCATAAGCCGACAATAGGTTATTGACGTGCTTGATGATCACCAGATTGCCGTAACCGCGCACGCTGCTGGCGTAAAGGACAGTGCCGGGACCGGCAGCCAACACAGGCTGCCCCATGGTGCCGCCAATATCGACGCCCTTCTTGTTCTGGGCAAAGGTACTGACGATTTTCCCTTGAGCAGGCCAGAGCCAGTCGATGCCGCTGGATGCAGCAGCAGAGCCAGCTGCGCCTGCTTTCGAGTTGGCGTCGCTTTTTCCAGCCTCGCTGTCTGGCTTTTGCATTTCGCCCAGGCTATCTTCCGAGTACGGCTGCTTGTCGCCGCGTGGACCCGTCTTGGCACTGCCGAGCGGAGAGTCAAGAGGACGTACTTCGACACCAGAACCAGAAACAGTGCCAACATGAGCACCACTTTCCGGAGGTTGCACGCGCAGCACTTGGCCCACTTTGATGTCGTCTGGCGTCACCAAATTGTTCCACGCCACAATATCCCGATAGCTCTGATTAAATGCCAAGGCAACGCGATACAGCGTATCTCCACGCTGGACGGTGTAAAACCCTTGGGTATCGACCCGCTTGGTAGAAGTGGCCCTAGTATCCTGAGGGGTGCGCTCCACAACTGGGGCAGTATGTTTGGGAGTGGCGCAGGCGGCCATCAATCCCATCAATAATCCGGTCGTTATTATCCGTGTTCTTTGCATTCTCATTGCGTCTTATGGTTCTTTCGTGCGTTATCCGACCTTACCCCACTACCCCGGAGCGTAATGGAACAAAATTGCAGTCCTCCCAGGTCGTGGTCACCCACTCCCTTTGACTGACGCGTACTACCAGCTTGAGTGACTGATACGGTGCACCCACAGGCGCCACCATTCGACCACCGACCGCCAGTTGTTCGAGCAACGCAGAAGGCATTTGAGGGCCTGCTGCAGCCAAAATGATGCCATCAAACGGAGCCGCCTGGGGGATACCAAGCATACCATCTCCATACTGCAAACGGAGATTAGGCAAGCGCAGTAAGCGCAGGTTTTTCTTGGCCAACTCATGCAACGCGCGAATCCGTTCAATGGAATACACCTCCTTCGCCAACTGGGTCAGCACTGCTGCCTGATAGCCACATCCGGTACCGACTTCCAGCACCCGTCCCAGTCGTCCATCACCACCCTCCTCTTGCAGCAACTCCAGCATGCGCGCCACAATGTAAGGCTGAGAAATAGTCTGTTGATGACCGATCGGCAAGGATACATCGGCATAGGCCGGGTTGGCGAACGCGCTTTCAAGAAAAATATGACGGGGAATCGCGCCCATCGCAGCCAATGCCGGTGCGTTGGTGATGCCCTTACGCGCCAGCCGCTCTACCATGGCCTGACGCACGGCCAAAGCGGCATTGGCTGCAGACGCAACTGGCCAAGCATGCTCTTGCGGTGAATTCGAGCGTTGCAGACGCTCATGATGACCAGCGACATTTCGGGTCGCAGTCTGGGGTGTGGCAATACTACCCAGCACAATGGAATAAGAGCCACTTTTACTCACAGACTTGGCGGTCAATGCTGACAAAGGCAAAGAAAATTGCCGCGCCTTGTCGCTCATACCAGTTCCTGTTGCAGAGCCGCCAATTGTGAACGGTGGGTCAAGTCGATTTGCAGCGGTGTCACTGAGACAAAACCATTTTCCGTGGCATGAAAGTCAGTCCCCTCGCCCGCATCCTTGGCTAGTCCCACCGGACCAATCCAGAATATTTCGCGTCCGTGCGGATCATTGGTGCGTATCACTTTCTCAGCCTCGTGCCGTCGGCCCAGACGTGCTGGAATGATGCCTTTGAGGTCTTCGTAAGAGCGGTTTGGAATATTCACATTCAGCAGGAAAGGCTCTTCCAGATTGGGCAGGCGCTGCTCCACGAACTCGCGTGCGATCCGCCCGGCACTGTCCAGATACGTCCAGTTGCGCTCCACTTGGGAAAAGGCAATTGACGAAATGCCACACAGAAAGCCCTCGGTTGCCGCTGCCACCGTGCCTGAATACAGCGTGTCGTCTCCCATATTCTGCCCTTGATTAATTCCGGACACCACCAGGTCAGGTTTGAAAGGAAGAAGCCCAGTCAGGGCAATGTGCACACAATCGGAAGGCGTCCCATTGACGAAATAGAAGCCGTTTTCTGCCTGCAGGACTGTCAGAGGTCGATCCAGAGTCAGAGAATTGGACGAGCCAGAACGGTTGCTGTCCGGTGCCACCACGACCACTTCGCCCAAGGGACGCATGGCTGCTACCAAGGCTGCCAAGCCGGGCGCGAGGTAGCCGTCATCATTGCTGACAAGTATTTTCATGAATAAATTTTACTCCAGGCAACTTTCAGTCAAGCCATTATCAAGACACGTAGCAGGTGCTTTTTAGTCGATCTTGTGCCGAATCGGCACAAGATCGAATGAATCAGGCCTCGACCACGTCAGCCGGCTCTGTCTGCAAGAAAGTTTCCACCACGGCCAGTTCGCGCGTGCGCTTGAAAGACGGCAGGCTTTGCCAGATGCGGCGTCCATAAGGTTTGGAAATCAGGCGTGGATCACAAATCATCAGTATGCCGCGATCGGTTTCATCTCGAATCAAGCGCCCTGCACCTTGTTTCAGCGTAATGATTGCTTCGGGCAGTTGGTGATGCATGAAGCCATTCATACCCTTTTTTTCCAATAGGGCGATGCGTGCCGCCAGCACCGGGTCGTCCGGTGGCGCAAACGGCAATTTATCGATGATCACCACTGACAGCGCGCTGCCGCGCACATCAATGCCCTCCCAGAAGCTCTGACTGCCTACGAGCACTGCATTGCCGGCGGCGCGAAAGCGTTCAAGCAGTTCGGTTCGGCCTGCTTCACCTTGGACGAATAGCGGGTAATTCAGCTTGCGCCGGGCG
>JBBSSV010000219.1:0-3592 GCA_038241705.1 Burkholderiales bacterium
ATGCGCCAGTTCCCATCATCTAGTGTGACCGTGGCGTAGCCCACTACAGGCTGTTTTGGGACAAAGCGATCGGCCCGAGACTGATAGATACGGTCGCCACCTTCGTCCCAACTCTGAATGACGAAGTCAAAGTCCTCGCCGCCAGTTTCAGGAAATGTATGCCACAACACACGCTCGAACCCGCCGTTCTGGATGGCGCGAGCCATTTGCTGCATGTGGTAATCGAAAAGCTTGTTGGTGCTGGCAGTGACTTCATAGAAAGACACCATGAACTGCGAAGCAGCAGCAATGATGATGGCGCCGCTCAACAGCAGCGTCAGGCGGACGCGTAGCGACTGGGCCATCTCAGGTTGCCACTCTGTAGCCTACGCCGCGCACATTCAGAATAAATTGCGAACCGAGCTTCTTACGCAGGCCGTGGATGTAGACTTCGACGGCGTTGCTTTCGACATCGCCCGACCAGCCATAAAGGCGTTCTTCGAGTTGGTTGCGCGACAGGATGGCACCGGGTCTGGCAATCAATGCATCTAAGATGGACCATTCACGCGCTGACAGATTGACGGCCTGTCCGGCGGACTCGACCTGACGCGACGTCGGATTGATGACGATCTCGCCCCAAGAAAAGGCTGGCTCGGTCTGGCGCCGGGCGCGGCGCACTAGAGCATGCAAACGAGCGATCATTTCGCCCAGGTCGAAGGGCTTGACCAGATAGTCATCGCCACCGGCATTCAGCCCCTGCACCCGCTCAGAAATGGTGTCGCGCGCGGTAATAATCAAGACCGGGATGGCATTGCCACGTGCGCGCATCGACTGCAGCAATTCCAGGCCACTCTTCTTGGGCAGGCCAAGGTCAAGCAGTATCGCGTCGTAATCTTGATTGGATAGGGCCTGTTCCGCCTCGCTGCCGTTGACGGCCCAGTCGGTACTGATACATTCCGCTTCCAGAGCAATCTGGATGTTTTCTCCGATCATCTGATCGTCTTCAACCAGTAATACTTTCATAGCTGATCATATAACTTCGTTACGGGGCCGATTGCGCCTCAGCGCAATAATTGCAGCAGAAGACTTGCGTGGCCGCCTAGCTAAAAACAAAAATCCTTGCTTTACAATGCTTGCGAAATTTATTGAAAATAATTCCCTTTCTTAAGTTTCGCTTAAGTATACTCAGGCAGTATCAATTTTATGCAAAACAAATTTGCAAACAAGCAAGGCCCTGCCTTCTTGGAAAAACTATAAGGGAGAGCGCAAGTGATGCCTTAGGGCTACTTGAACGTTCAAGTATATAAGCAGCAAGGTAGCAAATGTAAAATGTGTTGGCTGAGCACATAAAACTTTATCAGCCTTACAAAAAAGAGGAGACATGATGAAAAACACTTCAACAAAAGGACTGCGCACAGCCGTCAAAGGAATGATGGTCGGCGCTCTGGGCGTTGCCGCGTTTGCAGCTCCGGCTCATGCAGCCTGGGAACCCAAAAAGCCGGTCGAGTTCATCGTTCCGGCCGGTACCGGCGGTGGCGCCGATCAGATGGCGCGCTTGTTGCAAGGCATCATCATCAAGCACAAGCTGATGAAAGAACCTCTGATCGTCATCAACAGATCTGGTGGCGCTGGCGCCGAAGGCTTCCTTGACATCAAAGGCTCCAAGGGCGATGCCAACAAGATCGTCATTACCCTATCCAACCTGTTCACCACGCCGATGGCAACCGGTGTGCCCTTCAGCTGGCGCGACATGACCCCGGTGACCATGCTGGCGCTGGACCAGTTCGTGCTCTGGACAAATGCTGATGCACCCTACAAGGATGCCAAGGGTTTTATTGATGCTGCCAAGAAAGCCAATGGCAAGATGAAGATTGGTGGTACTGGCTCCAAGCAGGAAGACCAGATCATTACGGCTGGTCTGGAAAAGGCAACGGGTACCAAGTTCATCTATATACCTTTCAAAGGCGGCGGTGAAGTAGCAGTCCAACTGGTGGGCAACCACATCGATGCCAGCGTCAACAACCCTGTTGAGGCTGTCGCCCAGTGGCGCGCTGGCAAGCTGAATGCCTTGTGTGTATTCGATGATGAACGCATGCCTTACAAGGAAAAAGTAACGGAAACGCAGTCCTGGAATGATATCCCGACCTGTAAGGAATCCGGCATTCCGACTGACTACCTGATGTTGCGCGGCATCTTCATGCCGGCTGGCGTCACTGAGGACCAGTTGGCTTACTATCAGAATCTGTTCAGCAAGGTTCAGCAAACCAAAGAATGGAAGCAGTACATGGAAGCTGGTGCCTTTAACCAGACCACCATGAAGGGTGAAGAATTCAAGGCATGGCTGGAAAAGGCAGAAGATCGTCACAAGACGCTGATGACCGATGCCGGCTTCATGGCCAAGAAGCGCTAAAACTCAAGCTATGGGCGTAGCCCAGACGCTGATTTTGCTATAAGCCCTCGAACTTTCGGGGGCTTTTTTTTGGATATTTGAGTTTTGTTAGGTGGCTTATATCTGTCCACAGTTGCTCATTAACCGGCAACAGTTTACGTATGATCTTTCAATGGCTGGTTAAGGAGTATCCTGCTTCGATCAGAAGGTTAATTTTGATGTTATATGTACAATTTGAGCCTGTTTGACGATCCGAGTGCAGGTCTTCCCAAAAGAGAAGACCTGACTGAAGGGGTGGTGTTGCTGCGTCACTTTGCTCTTGAAAAATCGGCTTCTCTGATCTCAAGTGTGGCCACAGTCACAACATTGGCACCATTTCGTCATCTGATGATACCTGGCGGCTTGCGGATGACAGTCGCCATGAGCAATTGTGGTCCTATTGGTTGGACCAGCAATCGGAAGGGTGGCTACCGTTACGTCACCCACGATCCAGATACCGACTTGCCCTGGCCGCCCATGCCGGAACTTTTTGTAGAACTGGCTTGTCAGGCTGCATCTGAGGCGGGATTTGCAGACTTCATGCCGGATGCTTGCCTAATCAATCGTTATGCGCCGGGCACGCGCCTTTCCATGCATCAGGACATAAACGAGCGCGACTTCAACGCGCCTATCGTTTCAGTATCCTTGGGGTTGCCAGCAACTTTTCAACTGGGCGGATGGCGTCGTCAGGATGTATCTATCCAAGTTCCTCTTGTTCATGGTGATGTATTGGTATGGGGCGGGCCGGCGCGCTTGCGATACCACGGCGTTCGTACTTTGAAGGATGGATTTCACCCTAATACAGGTCGATTCCGAATAAATCTAACTTTTAGACAAGCAGCGTAAGGCTGCTTGTCAGCACTGGCTAAGTGTTAAGAGGGGTGGAAAGTGGCCGCTGCTTAGTTGTCAAGTCCCGTCTGGTCGTAGACCTTTTTAACGAATAACTCGGGTCGTTTCTTCTGCCATTCCTTGAGCGCCAGGGTGGGAGTCTTGCTGCCGATGGCACGTTGCGGAATGTGATGGTTGTACAGTTTCAAATAGTTCAGCAAAGTCGTCTCCAGGCCTGCGCTGCTGTCGAATCGAGTCTGCTGCAGCAGTTCGTTGATGCGGCCGTTGAAGCGCTCGACCATGCCGTTCGTTTGGGGATGTCGTGGCGGAGCCAGACGGTGCTCGGCAGGCAAGGCG
>JBBSSV010000220.1:0-3588 GCA_038241705.1 Burkholderiales bacterium
GAGCTTGCGGATATCAATCGCGTTCGGGCCAATCGTAGGTTGATAGACCGGCAGTTCAAGCGATGGAGTACCGTCAGAAAAAGACAGCGTAGCAGTTGAATGAGAGTTGGTCATGGGCTCTTCCTTCTCTTGAGCGGTGGGGTCAAAAATAAAAAACTACGGAACTTTGAGCTGCGGCACGGCATCACTCAGATGATGCGCAGACGCTCCAACAGTGCCTGGACATGCGGCAAGTCGTATTCTTCCGACAGTTCAGTGCCGCCCAGCAGCGCTGCCAGCAAATCATTGTCAGTCAGCTCCAGCAAACGCGAATAAGCGTCCACTTCCTCATCGGTCAATGTGGCTTCATGCGCGTCCAGAAAACGCGTCAGAATCAAATCATTTTCGAGCAATCCCCGGCGGCTGCGCCAACGCAGGCGCGCCCTTTTTGCCGGGTCATTTTGATGGGGGGAAGTCATCAACGCTGGCTCCCTGGTGTGACACATTCGCAACTGCCGAATGCTCAGAATCGTGAATTCTATATGAAAAATTTAAATAAACGGCCTTTTTGATCGCGCGCAGCAATTCTCAAAAGCACTTCATATGGCGCGCCGCACCAGCATTTCCCGTATTTTTCCTATCGCCTTATTGGGATTCAGACCCTTAGGACAGACGTCCACGCAATTCATGATGGAGCGACAACGGTACAGCCGATACGGATCTTCCAAATTGTCTAAGCGCTCTTCGGTCGCCTCGTCACGGCTGTCTGCAATGAAGCGATAGGCTTGCAGTAAACCGGCCGGCCCGACGAACTTATCCGGGTTCCACCAGTAAGAAGGACAGGCCGTGGAACAGCAGGCGCACAAGATGCACTCATATAGGCCATCGAGCTCTTCGCGCTGCGCTGGCGTCTGTAGGCGCTCAGTCGCTGGCGGGAGCGTGGTATTGACCAAAAAAGGTTTAATCGAATGGTACTGGTTAAAAAAACTGGTCATATCGACGATCAGGTCACGAATCACCGGTAACCCGGGAAGTGGGCGCAAAACGATGGGCTCGCTGAGCTCATTCAGATTGGTCACGCAAGCCAGTCCGTTCTTGCCATTGATGTTCATCGCGTCCGAGCCGCACACGCCTTCACGACAGGAGCGGCGCAAGGCCAGCGAGTCATCCACTTCCGCCTTGATACGCTGCAGCGCATCCAGCAGCATGTTATCACCGGGCTTCAGGGTGACGGTCAGGTCCTGCATGTAAGGTTTGCTGTCCTGGTCAGGATCGTAGCGATAGATCCGAAATTTAAGCGTACGTGCCATAGCTGTCTTTCCTAAAAAGTCCTGACCTTGGGTTCGAAGGTAGGAACTGTCAGCGGCGTGGTGATAACAGGTTTGTAGGTGATGCGGTTGTCTTCTGAGAACCACAGGGTGTGCTTCATCCAGTCCTTGTCATCACGCTCGGGATAGTCGCGCTGCGCATGGGCACCGCGTGACTCCTTGCGCGCTACCGCCGAGGTGATAGTGGCCTTGGCTGTCTCGATCATGTTTTCCAGTTCCAACGCTTCGACCCGGGCAGTATTGAAGACGCGCGACTTGTCATTAAAAGTCACGTGCTTGCGACGCTCATCTAGCTCCATGATCTTGTGGCACCCGCTTTCCAGCAATTCACTGGTGCGGAACACCCCACAGTGTTGCTGCATGGTGGAACGGATGGCCTGGGCTACGTCCTGCACACGCTCGCCGCCGGTATTGCCTTCCAGGCGCGCCAGACGTGCCAGAGATTGCTCTGCCGCGTTGCGCGGCAGGGGTTTGTAGCTGCCTTCCTTGTCAAGGTTGGCCACGATATGATTGCCCGCCGCCCGGCCGAAGACAATCAGGTCCAGCAAAGAGTTGGTGCCTAGTCGGTTGGCCCCGTGTACCGAGACGCAAGAGCACTCGCCAATGGCGTACATGCCATTGACCACTGCATTCGGGTCTCCATCCTTGGGGGCAACCACCTGACCATGGATGTTGGTCGGAATGCCGCCCATCTGGAAATGAATGGTGGGCACCACCGGAATCGGCTCCTTAGTAGCATCGACATTTGCAAATTTGTGGCTGATTTCTAGGATAGAAGGTAGCCGCTTGCGGATCATGTCCGCGCCGATATGGCGCAGGTCAAGCATGACATGGTCCTTGAACGGTCCGCAACCTCGTCCCTCCTTGATCTCCTGGTCCATAGAACGCGAAACGAAGTCGCGTGGCGCCAAGTCTTTCAGGGTCGGCGCGTAACGCTCCATGAAACGCTCGCCATCACTGTTGACCAGAATGCCGCCTTCGCCGCGCACGCCTTCAGTGATCAATACCCCTGCCCCGGCCACGCCCGTCGGATGGAATTGCCAGAACTCCATGTCCTCCAGCGGTAAGCCGGCGCGCGCCGCCATGCCCAAGCCATCACCGGTATTGATGAAAGCATTGGTGGAGGCAGCAAAGATACGCCCCGCCCCGCCCGTGGCAAAGATGGTTGCCTTGGCGTGCAGGATCATGATTTCGCTAGTTTCCATTTCCATGGCTACCACACCCAGCACGTCGCCATCGGCATCGCGGATTAGGTCCAAGGCCATCCATTCGACGAAAAAATGGGTCCGGGCGCGCAGGTTGCGCTGGTACAGCGTATGTAGCAGCGCATGGCCAGTACGGTCGGCCGCAGCGCAGGCGCGCTGCACCGGTTTTTCGCCAAAGTTGGCGGTATGTCCGCCAAAGGGGCGCTGGTAAATGGTGCCGTCGGGATTGCGGTCAAAAGGCATGCCGAAATGTTCCAGTTCATACACCACCTTGGGCGCCTCTTGACACAGAAACTCGATGGCGTCCTGGTCGCCTAGGTAATCACCACCTTTGACGGTGTCAAACATGTGCCAGTACCAGTTGTCCTCGGCCATATTACCCAGCGAAGCGCCAATACCACCCTGCGCTGCCACCGTATGTGAGCGCGTGGGAAAGACCTTGGACAGCACGGCCACGTTCAGGCCGGCTTCGGCCAGTTGCAGCGAAGCGCGCATGCCCGAGCCGCCGGCACCGATGATGATTGCATCAAAGCGGCGTACAGGAAGAGACGAATTGAATGCCGCCACGTTTACACTCTCCAGAGAATTTGGCCGGCCCACCCCGCGCAGCCCAGCAGCCAGACGATGGTCAGCAATTGCAAGAACAACCGCAGGAAGGGCGGCTTGATGTAATCCATCCATACGTCACGCATACCGATCCAGGCGTGATACAGCAGGGCCAAGATAGTGACGAAGGTCGCCAACTTGAACCATTGGCGCGCAAACAGTCCAGCCCAGCCTTCATAGCTGAAGTTGCCCGCACTGAAAAATGTCACTAGCAAAATGAAAGAGTACACCACCATGATGACAGCAGTCAGGCGCTGAGCCAGCCAGGTGCGCATGCCGTAATGCGCGCCCACTACTAGGCGCTTGACTCCTATGTTGTCCTTGGACATTCAGAACACTCCAAACAATTTGAGTGCAACCAGGGCAGTCAGCGCCAGGCTGACAGTCAGTACCACGACCGCAGAGCGGCGCGAACCGTCCTTGGTCAACCCGTAATGCAGGTCCATGGTTAAGTGGCGAATGCCTGCACA
>JBBSSV010000221.1:0-3577 GCA_038241705.1 Burkholderiales bacterium
CATCGATGCCACGGCCGATACGGCCTGTGCCTTCAAGCCGCAGATTGCCTACTTTGCAGCTCTGCGTGCCGAAGATCAACTCGAAGCCATTTGTGCCTACTTGCGGGAACACTATCCACACTTGCCAGTGGTGTTGGATGCCAAGCGTGGCGACATTGGTGCTACTGCCGAGCAGTATGCGCGCGAAGCCTTCGAGCGTTATCAGGCTGATGCCGTGACGGTCAATCCTTACATGGGCCATGACTCGGTGGCCCCCTATCTGGAGTGGCAGGATCGCGGCGTGATTGTGCTGTGTCGCACTTCTAACCCAGGCGGCTCGGACTTGCAGTTTCTGGAAGTGGAAGGCGAGCCGCTGTATCAGCGCGTGGCCCGGCTGGTCGCGGAGAAATGGAATACCAACGGTCAGTGCGGCCTGGTCGTGGGGGCCACCTTTCCTCAAGAGCTGGCTCAGGTGCGCGCCATTGTCGGCGACATGCCGCTGTTGGTGCCCGGTATCGGTGCGCAAGGCGGCGATATCGCGGCGACTGTCAAGGCGGGTTGTACCTTGGCGGGCACTGGCGTGATGATCAACTCTTCCCGCGCCATTTTGTATGCAGGGCAAGACGGTACGCTTACCGAATATGCTGCAGCAGCGCGCCAGGCAGCGCTAGATACGCGCGCGGCGATCAATTTCTGTCGTTAAGTGTGGTGGTTGTTCCTGTGGTTACTTTCTGCAAAAGGTTGAAGCCAGACTGACATTGCGGCAGTAAGCTTTTAACGCAATTGGCACTGCGTCACTCTGCCGATTTTTTCAAAAGGAGGCTGTCAGCAGCGGCCTTTTTCAACGTAATTTCCATCCAACTCAGACACGGCATGGCAGCCTTGTAGCCGTGCCGTGTACTGCATCAAAGATATCGCATCAGGCATTGCAGGGCGTGGGCCACGGCCTGCGAGCGCACGGCTTGGCGGTCGCCTTCGAAGACCAGGCGTTCCGTGTAGGTAGTTTCGCCAACGGCCCAGGCGAAGCAGACCGTGCCTACCGGCTTGCCCGGCACGGCACCACCGGGTCCGGCGATACCGGTAGTGGATAGGGTGATATTGGCACTGCTGTTGGCCAGCGCCCCTTCGGCCATGGCAGCGGCCACTTCTTCGCTGACGCTGCCGTATTGTGCAATCAGAATAGGCGAGACATCCAGCAGCTCGCTTTTGGACGCGTTGGAATAGGTGACAAAGCCACTATCGAACCATTCGGAAGAGCCGGGAATGTCGGTGATGGCCTCGGCCACGCCGCCGCCAGTACAAGACTCGGCCGTTGCCAGCAACCAGTTCCTGCCCTGTAGAGCAGCACCTGCCTTGGCGGCCAGGTTGGTGATCGTGGTGGTGTTTTCCATGGTGACAGTCTCCTGCAGAGAAGGGATGAAGGTCCGTCAAAAGATTTAAGGCATTAAAACAATCCCACCATCTTACGATGGTTGTAAGGGTTGTTGACCCCTTGGCAGGCTGGCTGACCTCAAGCAGAGAGGGGGGAAATCACAGGCTTGGGGAAGTCAGCCTTGCACAGTGCGCCACACCGCCATGCACAGCAGCGTGAAAAAGGCTGCTGCCAGATCGTCCGTCATCACTCCAAGTCCCCCTTTGACCTGTCGTTCGATCTGACGAATTGGGGGCGGCTTGACCATGTCAAAGAAACGGAAGCAGATAAAGGCGGCGAACTGTTCAGCGGCGCTGGCCGGCATGAGCAGCCACAGCACAAGCCAGAAAGCAATGATCTCGTCCCAGACGATGCTGCCATGGTCGGACTTGCCTAGGTCATGGTTGGTCTTGGCGCAGCACCAGCTACCAACGACAACTCCCAGCCCAATGATCCAGCCCCAGACCTGTGGGGTGAACAATAACCCCCAATAAGTACTGAGGACAAAAAAAGAAAGCCAAGCAAACATCGTGCCCCAGGTGCCAGGCATGAAAGGCGCTAGCCCGGTCCCAAAACCCAGGGCGATGAAGTGCGCAGGATGGGCGCGCAGGAACTCTGCATCCGGTTTGCGATTCAGTGGCGGCGCAACCAATGTTTTTTTCATGCTGACAGAAAATGATCGAACGATGCCAGATCCAGCGTTAATGGCATGCCAGCGGCATCGATCACCTGCACGCCAGCGCCGGCAACGATGCGCCCGATCCGCGTGACGGCTGTCCCGGTTTTACCGCCGGCCTCTAGGATGGCTTGGCGCACGTCTGCCGGTGCCGTGAAACACAACTCGTAATCATCGCCTCCGGCCAGGGCAAATTGCTGCTGTAGCGCCCGTGGCTGCTGAGCCAGGATCGGGCTAACAGGCAAAGTGTCGACTTGAAGGATAGCACCGACCTTGGAGCGTTTTAGGATGTGGCCAAGGTCGCCCACCAGACCGTCCGAGACGTCAATGGCTGCGTGAGCCAGTCCGGCCAGGGCAACTCCAAGTTCCGGTCGTGGCGTTGGTACGTGCAAGTGTCGCGCCACTTCTTCCATAGCGTCAGGCGATAGGGTGACAGTCTGTTGGTAGGCGGCCAGCGCCAGGCGCGCATCACCCAGGGTGCCGGAGACCCAGATGTCATCGTCTACCCGCGCTGCATCGCGGCGCAAGGCGTGCTCGGCGCGGACTTCGCCAAAAACGGTCACACAAATGTTGCGTGGCCCTTTGGTGGTGTCACCCCCGATCAGTTCGCAGCCGTGGGCATCTGCTAGAAGGAACAGTCCTTTGGCAAAAGGCGACAACCATTCATCGCTAGCGTCGGGCAAGGCCAAGGCCAATGTGAAGGCCACTGGCTTGGCCCCCATGGCGCCTAAGTCAGAAAGATTGACTGCAAGCGCTTTGTGTCCCAGCCACTCCGGATTGGCGTCCGGATAAAAATGACGTCCTTCCACCAGCATGTCGCAGGAAATCGCCATTTGCATGCCCGGGGCAGGAGCTAACAGGGCGCAGTCGTCGCCAATCCCCAATGCCGTTCGGGCACCTGTGTGGCCAGTACGCGTGAAGTAGTGCGCAATCAGATCGAATTCAGAAACCATGGGCGCGATTGTAGCAATGGATGGAGGTCGGGCTTTGGCGGGAAGGGCAAATCAAGCAAGCGGGTACAAAGCCAACAAGAACGATGCGCGTTTCAAATCAAGAAAACCGCCGGCAATGAGGTCATGCCGACGGTTTGAGGGTAGCAGTGCATCTTTAAAAAATGGGCGTCTGGTCAGTTCTGAATATTGGCTTCAGAACCTGGTTGCGTAGCCTTTTGGACTGTCGGAGGCTCAGACCCAAATTGGGTGCCCAGCGCCGCCAACAACTGCTGGCGCAGGCCAGGCTCGTGGGGCGCTAGACCAAAGCCATGCAAGACCCCCTTTGCATCGCAAAAGCGTGATACCGCACGTCCATCTTCAGTGCTGTCGTGCCAGCCACCTTCTGCCATAACCGAACGTGGCGGTGGCACCAGAGCTATGGGATAGGAGGGAGTTTTAACCAGCACGGGCATTGCCTTGAAGTCAATCGCAGTAGCCTCGCCGCTCAAGGTACGGGCAATGGCACGGGCTGCTGTCATCAGCGGGGCGACATAGGGCATGGTCAGGGTTTCGCCATCG
>JBBSSV010000222.1:0-3563 GCA_038241705.1 Burkholderiales bacterium
AATTGCTTCCGGATCGGTAAGCGCTCGCTCATTGCGAGGGTTGACCAACACCAGCTCAGAAAAACCCATGGTTTTCATGGCGCGGGCGGCGGCACCGATATTGCCGGCACGACTGGTTTCCACCAGCACAAAACGCACGTTCGAAAATATCGACGTAGGGATTTCAGGCGGCTTCATTTAGAATAGCGGCATTCGCAGCGGGACCCAAAAACCGGGTTTGCCCTTACTGCACCGCTCCTTTTTCACATTCAAACTTGCATGTTGTCGGCCGCTGATGCGGCGCGCCATTTTAACGGAATCTCTATGCACCCCATGCTTATCACGGCGATCAAGGCCGCTCGTCGCGGCGCCGCCGTCATCAATCGTGCTTCGTTTGACATCGAGCGCCTTTCAGTGACGGAAAAAGGTAGGAACGATTTCGTTACCGAAGTCGATCAGGCCGCCGAGCTGGCCATCATCGATGTGCTCAAGACAGCTTATCCCAGCCATGCCATTCTGGCCGAAGAATCAGGCGCCTCCGACAACCTGCATGATGAAAACCCCAACGTCTGGATCATCGATCCTCTGGACGGCACCACCAACTACATCCACGGCTTTCCGCAATACTGCGTTTCGATCGCCTTGCAGCAGAATGGTCAGACTACCCAGGCCGTGGTGTTCGATCCGGTTCACAATGACCTGTTCACTGCCAGCAAGGGCGAAGGCGCGTACCTGAACGAAAAACGCATCCGCGTGTCCCGTCGCGACAAGCTCGCCAACACTCTGATTGCCACAGGCTTTCCCTGTTCCGACCAGAGCCAGCTTGAGCAATACTTGCGAATGTTGCGTCTCATGATTGAGCGCACCAATGGTTTGCGCCAGCCGGGCGCGGCTGCGCTGGATTTGGCCTACGTCGCGTGTGGTCGGGTGGACGGTTTTTTCCAGAAAAACCTTAAGCCCTGGGACATTGCCGCCGGCGCCCTGCTGGTGACCGAAGCCGGCGGCATCGTCGGTGATTTCAGCGGTGAATCGGACTATTTGCATCAGGGGGACGTCATCGCTGGCTCGCCCAAGATCTTTGCGCAAATGATAGGAGTGTTGTCTCCCTTTGCCTGAACTAGACAAACTGGACCGGACTGGTAACACTGTTATACTGCAGCAAAGCTCTTCCATCTATCCTATTTTTCCTCCTCTTGCCTTGCAGGATCTGCTGCGCGCGACACGTGTTGCCGGCACCGCCACGCAAGAGGCAGCTACTTACCCCTCATATTGAGCAGTCATGTCTTTCAAAGAACTCGGTTTATCCGAAGCAATCGTGCGTGCCGTCACAGAAAACGGCTATACCTCCCCTACTCCGATTCAGGCCCAAGCCATCCCTACGATACTGGCAGGCAGGGACTTATTGGGAGCCGCCCAGACCGGCACCGGCAAGACCGCCGGTTTCACGCTGCCCATCCTGCAGCGCTTGAGCACGGACGACAATGTTAGCAATCGCCCTGCGGGTCGCAAAGTCCTGCGCGCGCTGATCCTGACACCCACCCGGGAACTGGCAGCCCAGGTGGAAGAAAACGTCCGCATCTACAGCAAGTACCTGAAGTTGAAATCAGCCGTCGTGTTTGGCGGAGTGAATATTAACCCGCAGATCAAGCTGTTCAGGGACGGCCTGGACATTTTGGTCGCCACCCCAGGCCGCCTGCTGGACCACATGCAGCAAGGCACCATCGATCTCTCTCACATTGAAATCTTGGTGCTGGACGAAGCCGATCGCATGCTGGATATGGGCTTCATCCGCGACATCCGAAAAGTACTGGCGGCACTACCTGCGAAGCGCCAGAACCTGCTGTTTTCAGCAACGTTTTCCGACGAGATCAAAAAGCTTGCCGATGGCCTGCTGACGACACCTGCCACCGTCGAAGTAGCCCGGCGCAATTCAACCGTTGAAGTCATCGCTCAGAAGGTTCATCCGGTGGACCGCGACCGCAAGCAGCCTTTGCTGGCACATCTGATTAAGACCCGGAACTGGCCGCAGGTACTGGTCTTTACCCGCACTAAGCATGGTGCCAACCGCCTGGTCGAGCAACTGGGCAAGGATGGCATCAAAGGCATGGCAATTCACGGCAATAAAAGTCAGTCTGCTCGTACTATGGCGCTGTCCGAATTCAAGAGTGGCGGCCTGCAGGTGCTGGTCGCCACTGACATCGCTGCGCGCGGCATCGACATCGATCAGTTGCCGCATGTCGTCAACTATGACTTGCCCAACATTCCCGAAGATTACGTACATCGTATTGGCCGCACTGGCCGGGCAGGCGCTACGGGCGAAGCAGTATCATTGGTTTGCGTGGATGAACACATCATGCTGCGCGATATCGAAAAACTGATTAATAGCAGTTTGCCTAAGGAAGTGATTGTTGGTTTTGAACCCGATCCCAACGCCAAGCCTCAGCCGATCCAACTGCGCAGCGGTGGTGGTGGTGGTGGTGGTGGCAGAGGCCGTGCGCATCCAGCCGCCTCCAACGCCGGCAAACCCAAGAGCACTGGCGCTCCCGCTCGCCCGCGCGCAGCCAGTCCTGGTCGCTCCCAAACGGGTGGTGGACGTGCAGGCGGTCATCGCTCCAGCGGCCAAGGTCGTTAATAATATTATGCAACAAGAGTGTGCAACACGCCGCTGAGGCACTGAGCGCGCAGCGCGTCTGTCGACATCGTCTTGATTGACTTCATGAAATGGCTTCGAAAAACCACACAGCACCATTGATGGCTTCCCCCGAGTCTGTACCAAAGAGGGCGCCGGTCAAACCGCATACGCCAATGATGGTCCAGTACCTAGGGATCAAGGCCGAGCATCCTGATGTGCTGTTGTTTTATCGCATGGGGGATTTTTACGAGCTATTTTTCGACGACGCCGAAAAGGCAACGCGCCTGCTTGGCATCACCCTGACGCAACGTGGCACGTCCAACGGTGAACCGGTCAAGATGGCCGGGGTTCCTTATCACGCCGCCGATCAGCATCTGGCTAAGCTGGTGGCGCTAGGCGAGTCGGTCGCCATTTGCGAACAGATCGGCGACCCGGCCACCAGTAAGGGCCCAGTCGAGCGCAAGGTGGTGCGCATCCTAACACCGGGCACATTGACTGATGGCAACCTGCTGCCAGACAAGCAGGAGCGCCCCTTGTTGGCGATTTGCTCGATCAGCCAACGCAAGACCGTTTCCGTGGGCCTGGCTTGGCTATCGATGGCCAGTGGTGTCGTCAAATTGATGGAATTCAGCGGTTCTGAAGTCGTCGTCAATGACCGCTTGTCGCAAGAACTGGAGCGCATCGGCGCGGCGGAAATCCTGTGTGCCGATGAAATTGATGCCTCTCAGGCTGACTTGCAACTGGGTGCGGCGCGCAGCAAGGCCACGCGCTTACCTGTCTGGCACTTCGATCATGAAGCTGGCGAGCGGATACTGCTGGAACAATTCCAAACACTGACCTTGCGTGGCTTTGGAATAGACAGCATGTCCAGCGCCGTAGGCGCTGCCGGGGCCTTGTTGAATTACGCCCGCAGCACGCAAGGCACCCAGTTGCATCACGTACGCCGCCTGAG
>JBBSSV010000223.1:0-3542 GCA_038241705.1 Burkholderiales bacterium
AGATGGTCGATCCACTCAGCGCGCTCTGGGTCTACGCTGGAGTGATTGGTGTCAACGGGCTTGGTAAACAAAGACATGATGAATTCCATGATATTTCCTCTTATATTAATAAATAATGTGTTTCTGGTAAAACTACTAAAATTACAGGCCGCGGTATTTTCTTGTAAAGGAGCTGATATAACGTGTGAACAGAGAATCCTGCTTTTCGTTAATTACCTCAACGTCCCGAGTATCTTTAAGTTTCTCTAGCAAAGACATGATAAATGCCATACAATCTCCCTTAGTTATTAAGTTTTATCGGGGGTAGCTTTTCCGCCACAATTAAAAGCATAAGGCTTCAATCCTTATAAAGCCAATTTAGAATTCCCATATCCCCTATTCACTAAACGTATACAGCCTTCTGTTTACTAGTGGATGCTGCCTTTTTAACATGGCTTCTTTTCCTCTCTCGCTCTTTCTTCTTATTTCTTGTTTTTTTATTTCCTCTGGCTGCTTTGCATCTTCTTACAGGCTGGCTGTAGCGACCGCCTGACGCGCATCTCAGACTCGTTCATCGGCATTTATTTGTCTTGGCTGCCCAGAATGGCGATCACTTCCAGTAAAATTTTCTCGCTTCACCAAAAGACGCTACGGCAACACTGCAAAACAAAAACACAGAGTCAGCACTTGCCTCGGCAAGAGACTGCATGGGAGAGACAATGGGTACGGTTGGGAAACGGCTGCAATCATTCGAGCTGTTCGTCAAGAGCGGCGTGGTAACGGAATTCGGGGAAATCCTGTCTGACGATGAGTTTGGCTGCCTCTGGAGCAGCATCACGCTGAATGACGAAGTAATACCGGATGTGAACTGTGGCCAGCTACTGGCCAACAAGCTGCGCTTGGCAGCGGAACGCAAAGAACATATTGACCTGTCCTTTGTGCGCTACAACAATGGCGAAAAGAACTTTAATTCGATTGCCGCAATCCGTACTTCGATGGGCGTGATCCCGGATGTAGAGTTCGCAGCCGAGCAATTGATCGCTGGCGCAGCCAAAATGCGACGTTATGGCTGGATAGGCGTGGCGGTGTCACTGGCGCTGATCGCTTCGCTCGTGATTGCCGTGCTGGGCGTAGCGCTGCTGGTGCCTTCTATCATTTTGCTGGTGCGGGCGCGCCGTCCGTTACGCTTTGCAGAGGTCTTGCGCACCGCTGCCCGGGCCTTGTAGACAGAAGCGTCACAACCTCAGCGCTCAGTCCACTTCGTGTGGAATATGCAACTTGCTGCGGCGCAGAGTCGACAGGATGAATAGAGCAAACAGCGTCGCCAGAATGGCGGTGGCGGCGTGGCCCATGCCGGCTGCCACGCCAATAGCCGCAGTTAACCAGATACTGGCTGCTGTGGTCAGGCCGCGGATGCCGGGGCGTCCTTCGCTGAGCTTGATGATGGCCCCTGCCCCCAAAAAGCCGATGCCGGACGTCACACCCTGCAGTACCCGGCTCAGTGAGTCAGGAGTGACGTCGCTTTGAATCGGCACCAGCACGAACAGAGCCGAGCCCAAGGCAACCAACATGTGGGTGCGCAGGCCAGCGGCACGCCCTCGGCGTTCGCGCTCATAGCCAAGCAGGCCGCCGAGCACGACTGCCAACAACATGCGCAAAACCATGCGGACGATTTCCGACAGTTCGGTCAGATCTGAGAATTCGTGTGCGATCGTCTGCCAGATGACGTTTAGCGATCCTTCCATAGGTGCCCTCAAGCGTGCATCAGCCGTGCGCGGGTGCGAGTCAAGTCATGTTCCTGAACATTTGTGCAACAGCCGCGGCAGCGCTTCGAACGGCAGAGGCCGGCTGTACAAGTAGTCCAGTATTTCATTGCATTCATGCATTCGCAGAAAAGCCAACTGTTCTAAAGGTAAAGACGAGGCGCCTCCGACCATTACGTGCAAGCCCAAGTTGTATCCCAGCGCAACAGCGCTTGGACACCCATCACCTGATCGCTGCCCAGTCGTCCTTGAATGGTAGTGCAGCAAGGGTTCTTCACTGATGAGGGCTCAGCGCCTGCAATACTGGCATATAGAACTAGTAGGTGTTGAGTCTGACTTCCTTGCGCACTGCATGAGCGTATCGGCATGCTCAAGCAACGCATCGCCATTCGTCAGGCCCAAACTATCATGGATAAACTTGAAATTATCCATATCCATTTAGCTGATGGCAGACTGCTGCCATGGCGTGCTGAAGACAGTCTGCTTTACCACATACGGTCTCTCCTGCAAACGCTGGTGCTCATTGATGTCGTTTTCGCCTAGCCCAGAAAAGAAATGTCGCCTACTTCTTGGAGTGCCGGGCAGTCGATGCGATACCAAGTGTGATTGTAAAAAGCATCAATCGCCGAGCATTGATGCGCAACAGAGGCTGACTTCAGCCAGCCCGACAGGCTCATCGGCCCTCGAGACAAATCATCCGTAGGCCGTCGCACATGCACTACACCTACCCGCTCACCCCTTGGCTTGCCACGAATGCTCGCTTGTTCCGGGCGACAAAGAAGGCGCTGCGGAAGCAGGTAAACCGAAAATCTTGTCGAACGCCCAGGTAAAGACGAAAGTGTAAATCATGAAAAACACCAGCATGCTCAGCGAAGCTGCCAGGGCCTTAAGTAAGGGAATGTTCAGCCACCAGGCAATCAGCGGCACCAGCATGAAAGTCAGACCCCCTTCGAATCCAATGGCATGGGCAATCCGTCGCGCAGTTCCCCTACCTCGGGTGTTCTGACGTGACTCCCACTTTTCAAAAATCCAGTTGAAAATCAGGTTCCACATTACTGCCACGGTTGACATGGCCACCGCCAGCGGTACTGAGTCACTGAGTCCGTTCTCCGCAAAGGTCAGCATGCCAACGCTGGTCACGATGACCGCAATGGTTTCATACAAGCCGACGTAGACCACGCGGCGCTTGATTCCTTGCATTCCTTCTCCTGAAAAACAATGTCTTGGGTTGGCAGCGCACGCTCGTATCGTCCTCTTTTTCCGCTTTCAAACAGCCGTTTTCTCCTTTGAGAAGAAGATAAGCCGTCAAAGTTCAAGAACCCGAACCACGATGCAAAGTACCTGTGGATAACTCTGCGGACAGGTCACGCACGAACTGTGTACAACCTTGGGAAATCTTATTCACAATTTTTTTGTCCCAAAACTATCCTTTACTACATTCGCTTATATACCGGACTTATGGAATTATGCAAGCACATGATTTTACACGACAAAAGAGAGTTATCCACAGAGAAGAGTGACCGTTAACTACTACTACTACTATTTATATATATAAGTTCTAGTTTAAAGGCATTGGCTTCATCGTTTTGTGGAAAGTGCTCTTTTCAGTAGAAAAAGTAGCAAGAAAATTAGGTAATTTAGTTGTGGCAGTGAAAGCAGGTTTCAGTGTCAGGGTAAGGGAGTACTCGCATTGAAAGTTCGAAGCGCGCTGTGAATCCTGATGAAACTTAATTACTTATAAGGCGAGGACTGACAACGGCAGGCAGCAGAATGCTGTGCATTCCAAACACTGCAGGCGGG
>JBBSSV010000224.1:0-3539 GCA_038241705.1 Burkholderiales bacterium
GGAGTAAATTCTGGCTTGTGCTTGCCGCGCAATCGGAGTGCCACTTCGCTGGCAACACGTCCGAGGACTTTGTCCGTCGCGTCAATCACATACCAATCGCGCTTGACCTCGTGGCCTTTGGCGGAAAAGGTTTTCATGATGACTTCCTGATGAATGGAATAAATTGCTCAAAATGGTGGTTCCACCTGCTGTCGAGGCCTGTACTACGACACCGATGAGACAGGCAGACTCGGCCTTGTTATCTCTTTCCGAGCAAAAAGAAAGAACCCGAAATTATAGCCACCGCAAGCATCAACGGTCAAACTAAATCTGGTTTTGAGCCAATTAACTCTAGGAAATCTGCGAATGATGGGATCGCGTGAAATAAATACGCAGCGACTCAGCCAAAAACGGTAACGCTAGCCATTCCCGCGCATCAGTAGGCAAGCAGCAAAAAAAGGGATGGCGCAGGACGCGCCTCCCGGACATGATTGACGACGTCAACTAACGAGCTTGTAAGCCTTGCTGAACTCAGTTCGCCCTGTGTGCTTGCGAAGAATGCCCTGCGACATGGGCTCCGGCTGACTGAGCAGTCTGCGGAGGCTTGCCCTGCGCATCGCTGACCCGGTACTTGTTGCGCCTATCACCCATTAAATCGCGTAGTTCACGCACACTTAAGGCACTGACTTCATGCATACGGATCAGCATGGAGGCACCCACTGGCAGGCGACGATGCCGGATTTTGCTAATGACTGGCGGTGCAACTTCTAGTGCACGCGACAGAGCGGCATCGTTTTTTAGGTTGAGACGTTCGATCAGGCTGTCGAGCAAATGATTTGGATTGTAGGTTTCCTGATCGGCAAGAGAATGGCTTTGGTTTTTCATGGCGCTCGCTTTCAAAAAAGTAAAAGGAAACAATTTCCTGCCCGGAATAGCAGACATGCCTATTTGTCTACAATTTCCACAAAACGTTCCTTGCTTGACATGAAGCAAATTCCTAGAAAACTTTTGTTCTGCCAAGATGGCATAAAAAAGGAACTTCAAATGACGATTGAGGCCAGAAAATTACTTGATTTGCGACAAACTAACAAATAAAAAGAGGACTAAAGGTTTCGAAGCTGGGAACTGCTATGGGAAGCTTGCTGATCATTATCTTATTGCTGCCCGCCAGCATCAACGTTGCCCCCGCGTTGCGTTCTGCTGGGTTTAATGGCAGATTTTGAGCATCGCAGTTGACAGACTGATATGCACATAAATCTATTGAAGAGTCATGCCATCAGTGTTTACTTAAGGCTAATTCATCCAGCAGCGCCAGAACCTGCGGCAGCCTCACTGGCTTGACCAAGTGCCTGTCAAACCCTGCTTCGCGTGCCAGTAACCGATCCTTTTCTTGGCCCCAGCCCGTTACCGCAATCAAAAAAACATCGTGCGTGGCAGGAGTCCGTTTCAATTCTCGGGCCAGGGCATAGCCATTCAACCCTGGCAGGCCTATGTCCAGCAGTGCCGCATCAGGCATGAAAACTGTTGCGGCCTCCAGACCAGCCTGACCATCGTAGGCGACCCGCACCTCGTGCCCGGACTCGCGCAGCAAGGCTGCCATGCCATCAATGAAATCCCGATTGTCATCCACTAGCAATAGCCGACGCTGCTTGGTACGCGCTGGGAAAGCTTTGATGGGTTGATCGACAGCAGGTTGTGCCGCACTCAAAGGCAGTTCCACGATGAAGGTACTGCCTGCACCCTCGCCGTCACTTTCTAGCGAAATTCTCCCTTCGTGCAATTCGATCAGATGCCGGGCCAAGGTCAGGCCGACACCCAGACCGGCATGCGCACGCTCCAGTGAATGGTCAGCCTGACTGAACATGGCAAAGACCTGCTGCTGCATCGTGGCACTGATGCCGATGCCGTTGTCCCGTAGTCGCACCTCCACACTTCCTTGTTTCACCAAGGCCTGTAGCAAAATCTGGCCACCATCATTGGTGTATTTGGCAGCATTCGTCAGAAGATTGGAAAAAACCTGCGCCAGACGGGTGCTGTCGCCCTCAATTAGAATCGGGTGGCTGGGCAACTCCAGCCCCAGCACATGGCCGCGGTAGTCGATCAGGCGAGTGACGGTTTCAATCGCATGTTGCATCACGTCTTGCAAAACCACCGTTTCGCGACGGATCACCAGTTTGCCAGTCGTGATGCGCGAGACATCCAGCAAGTCGTCCACCAGACGCACCATCTGGTCCAGCTGGCGCTCCATGATGGCCCGTGCCTGAAGGGCCATTGTGGGCGTGCACTCTGGCATGCGCTGGATTTCCAGGCCATTGACCAAAGGTGCCAGCGGATTGCGCAATTCATGCGCCAAGGTCGCCAGAAATTCATCCTTGCGCCGGTCAGCCAGCAGCAACGCCTCTTCTGCTTGGCGGCGTTCCTTCATTTCCACTTCCAACGCCCGATTGGTGGCTTCCAGTTCTCGGGTGCGTTGATCGACTTCGCTCAGCATGCCGTTAAAAGCATCGACCAACACGCCGATTTCATCGCTGCTGGTCTTCTTTGCACGCAGGGAAAAGTCACGACCCTGCATGATCTGGCGCGCCACCTTGGTCACCGCCAGCACCGGACGTGTTATCGAGGCCTGCAGCCAGCCTGAAATCAGTGCCGCCAGCAAAAAACTGGATGCCATGACCGCGGCCAGAATCAACAAGGTGCTTTGAAGGCGCTCGGCCAGCATATGGCGCGCCTGCAGATAGACGATGCCGGTCAGCACCCCGTTCTCCATGACCGGATGAAACAGGGAAATCCGTCCGTTTTCGATCTTGTAGCCACTCTTACCGGCGTACTGGGGGATATTTTTAATATCTTCCCGCAGCGCATACACCGCAAACTGACGACGATCCGGCGTGTAAAGAGCTGCGGCCAGAATTTGCGGTCGCTTGCCCAAGATCGCCAGGTTTTCACTCGCTGTCTTGAAGTCGTTGAACGCCAGTGACGGACCACTGACACGGGCAAAAATGTCTGCCTGAGTCGTCAGGTCTGCCACGGCAAGGCGCTGGTAAGTGCGGGCATCGTGCGCCAGCAGGGCCAAGGTCGCCATAAGCAGAGCCACGAAGGTAGTGGCCAGCACCACTGCCATCAGCTTGCGCGAAATGGAATGCTGGATGGCACGGATCATGGCAACTCGGCTTGGACCGAATCGGCAATCGCCAGCATGCGCGAACTCAGGACGATGCCCCGGTATTGCGCCGCCGGCAGCGAAACCTCGAAACTGACCTTGTCGCTCACATCTTTGATGTTGATGACACTACCCTTCTGCAGTCCTAAGCGGCTCTCCGATACCAGTAGGACAGGGCGTTGCGCCAGAATTCTGGTAATCCGTGGCAATAGGTTGCCATGACTCTTAGCAACGAAAAGAAGATGTAGGGGATTTAGCTCAGCGGCAGCACTGGAAGCGGTCAAGCGCCGGACTTCCACCGCTCGGCCTTCAAGCTGGCGGTTGCGCGCCTTGCTTTGCAACTCTTGCAGCAAGACGTCATCGCCCAAGATACCGACGCGGTAGGGTGCGCTGGCGTGCC
>JBBSSV010000225.1:0-3526 GCA_038241705.1 Burkholderiales bacterium
ACTGGCCAAGCCGATACCTGCGCACGTAAGGTCGAGATTTGCGCGCGCGCTTACAAGCTGCTGACCGAACAGATCGGTTTTCCGCCGGAAGACATCATCTTCGACGCCAACATCTTTGCGATTGCCACCGGGATTGAAGAGCACAACAACTACGCCGTCGATTTTCTGGAAGCGATACGCTGGATCAAGGACAACTTGCCACACGCTAGGACCAGCGGCGGCGTCTCTAACGTCAGCTTCAGCTTTCGCGGCAACGAGCCCGCGCGTGAAGCGATTCACACCGTCTTTTTGTACCACGCCATTCGCGCCGGCTTGACCATGGGTATCGTCAATGCTGGTCAGATCGGCGTCTATGACGACCTGGATCCGGCGCTGCGCGAGCATGTCGAAGACGTGGTGCTGAACCGGCGCGAAGACGCGACCGAACGCATGATCGACTTCGCCACCTCGCTAAAAGCCGGTGGCAAGAAGGAAGAAGCCACGCTGGAATGGCGGGGCACGCCAGAAGTACCGACGCTTGTAGAAAAGCGCCTGGCGCACGCGCTGGTGCACGGCATTACCCAATGGGTGGTGGAAGACACGGAAGAAGCCCGCCAGAATGTCCTGAACGGGGGCGGGCGGCCGATTCATGTGATCGAAGGGCCGCTGATGGATGGCATGAACATCGTCGGCGACCTCTTTGGCCAGGGCAAGATGTTCCTGCCGCAGGTGGTCAAGTCGGCGCGGGTGATGAAGCAGGCCGTGGCCCATCTGATTCCCTTCATCGAAGAAGAGAAGCGGCTGCAGGAAGAAGCCACCGGCATTGCCGCCAAACCCAAGGGCAAGCTGGTGATTGCCACGGTCAAGGGTGACGTCCATGACATCGGCAAGAACATCGTCTCGGTGGTGCTGCAGTGCAATAATTTTGAAGTGGTCAACATGGGCGTGATGGTGCCGTGCTCCCAGATTCTGGCCAAGGCCAAGGAAGAAAAGGCCGACATGGTCGGCCTGTCCGGCCTGATCACGCCGTCGCTGGAAGAAATGGCCTATGTCGCCAAGGAAATGCAGCGCGACTCGTATTTCCGCGATGCTCAGATTCCGCTGTTGATCGGCGGCGCCACCACGAGTCGCGCCCATACCGCAGTCAAAATCGCACCCAATTACGACGGGCCAGTGGTCTATGTGCCGGACGCCTCGCGCTCGGTGTCGGTGGCGCAATCGCTGCTGACGCCTGAACACAGCGAAGCCTACATCGCCGAGATCGCGGCTGATTATGTCCGTATCCGCGAACTGCACGCCAACCGCAAAATCACGCCGCTGCTGTCCCTGACCGAGGCCCGCGCCAACAAGATGCAGGTCGATTTCACGGGTGAGGGCGCGCCAGTCAAGCCCAAGTTCATTGGCCGACGCGTGTTCAAGAATTTCGATTTGGCCACGATTGCCCAGTACATCGACTGGGGGCCTTTCTTCCAGACCTGGGATCTGGCTGGACCGTATCCCGCCATCCTCACGGACGACGTCGTGGGCGAAGCCGCCAGCAAGGTCTTTGAAGAAGGCCAAGCCATGCTGAAAAAGATCATCGACGGCCGCTGGTTGACCGCGAATGGCGTCATTTCTCTGTTGCCGGCGAATAGCGTCAATGATGACGACATCGAAATCTATACCGACGACACCCGCACCGAAGTGGCGTTGACCTATTACGGTATGCGCCAGCAGGGCGTCAAGCCCATCATCCCGAACGCAGCTGGCGAAAAAATCCAGCGCCCCAACCAGTGCCTGGCTGACTTCATTGCACCCAAGTCCTCGGGCATTGCCGACTATATCGGCATGTTCGCCGTCACCTCAGGGCATGGCATCGAAAAACATGAACAGCGCTACGAAGATGCGCTCGACGACTATTCCTCGATCATGTTGAAGTCGATCGCCGACCGCTTGGCCGAAGCGTTTGCCGAATGCCTGCATGAGCGCGTTCGCAAGGATCTATGGGGCTATGCCCCGGATGAAAAGTTGAGCACCCCCGAGCTGGTCAAGGAAACCTATCGCGGCATCCGCCCAGCGCCAGGCTATCCAGCCTGTCCGGAACACACGGTCAAGCAGGATATGTTCGAGGTGATGCAGTGTGACGAAATCGGGATGGAAGTCACGGAATCCTTTGCCATGTTCCCGGGTGCGGCCGTCTCCGGCTTTTACTTCGCCCACCCGGATTCAAAGTATTTCGTGGTCGGTAAGATTGGAGAGGACCAGCTCGACGACATGGTGGCCAGACGCGATATCACGCGCGAGGACGCTGAACGCTGGTTCGCCCCCAACCTAAATTGAGACCTGCGCCTAGCCGGCTTTATTGACAATCGTGCCGCTACAGTCAGAGGCGGTTCAGGCCAGTGTCACTGGCTGTGCCCGGCCGGCATACATATACGCCATGGGACGCGGTCCCTTGGCGTAGCCAGTTTCCAGAGCCACGATCGTAAAGTTGGCGTCGCGAACCAAGTAATCGATGCGGCGGTTGAGGTTACAGCCGCCTGCGATGTGGCCCCAAAGCGGATTCAAACGATCCTGCCAAGCCCGCACATTGGCTTCGGGTGCGCAACCATGCTCGGCAAACAGCAGGCTGCCGTGCGGACGCAGCACCCGCCGAATTTCGGCCAGTGCCTGCGTTGGGTCGGGAATGGTGCACAAGGTCCAAGTCATGACCACGGTGTCGATGCTGGCATCATCCAGCGGGATCGCTTCGGCCGAACAGGGTAGGAAGAACACAGGGAAAATCAGGTTGTGTGCCTGCTCTCGCATCATCTGCAGCAGGCCAGGAGAAGGCTCGAGCGCATGCAACTGCGTGACCTGTGCCCCATAAAAAGGCAGATTCAGCCCGGAGCCGGCACCGATTTCCAGCACCTGTCCGCGCGCCTGTGGCACTACTTGTGCTCGGTAATCGCGCATCACCTGGTGACGCATGGCCAGATCGGTCAAGCGTGGCAAGATCCGGCGTTCGTACCAGTTCATCGGTGGACTCCTGAGAAAAGAGGGCAGGCCGCAGTGCGCGGCGGCTCTGCTGTGTAACACAGTATGCCTGCTGCCCAAGCCATTCGGACTACGGGCGGTCGCTGCAAACAATGCTGCATTCTGAAGCGAACAGCGAACAGTGACAAACCTGCAGGACAACGCTGGCCAGCTACCGGCTTGACGCCGCTTGATTTGATGCGGCTTAATGCCGGTTGCCGTCCTGCATGAATCGGGTAGGCACGGCTGGTATGCTGGCTTTCCTTCCTTTTGTGCGCTGTCGTCTGGACAGTCCATCCACCTGAATTATGTCTTTGCCGCGCCGTCCCATCCTGATCCGTTCCAAAAAATTTCTGTTGCTGCTGGCGGGTGCCGCCATCATGCTAGTGGCGGGCCTGATCGCCATGAACCTACTACTGAGCGAGCAAAAGGTGGAGCAGGACATCAGCCATCTGTACGGCATCAGTGATCCTCAGTTTGAGCGCTCTCTGGGCATGCTGCTGGGCCCCAGCATTGTCGAGGGCAATCGCTTCACGTCGTTGCAAAACGGCGA
>JBBSSV010000226.1:0-3492 GCA_038241705.1 Burkholderiales bacterium
ATGCAGGAAAAACCTGTGCTGGAGCCTGGAAGACCAGGCCCGCACAATGACAGCACATCTGCTGGCGCTCGGCGTCATGCAGGATTCATCCTTTCTCTGCTATGATTTTGGTCCGCAGAATAGTCGGTTCGTAGCGGCCCTTTGGATGAGTTGTTGCAGACGCAGCCTGAAAAGCTTGTCGAGCTTAGGTGCTGACGGGGCTGCTTCAAAAAATACTCTTGCCGCTACGCGCACGAAGCTTCATAAAATATTGAGCGCGGAAAACTCCGCGCTTTTTCATATTGAATTATTGGCCTGATTGTTGCCGATTTGCAATGGATTGACGTTGCCCGGTTTGCATGAAAAGCAGCACCGCTGAGGTGTGATGATGGAGAAAACATGATTTCAGTCCGACTTCCGGATGGTTCGCAACGTCAGTTTGATGAGCCTGTGACCGTAGCGCAAGTGGCAGCCAGCATTGGCAGCAGCCTGGCAAAGGCCGCGCTGGCAGGTAAGGTGGACGGCAATCTGGTCGACACTTCTTACCTGATCAACAAAAATGCCGAACTTTCCATCGTGACCGAAAAAGATCCCGAAGGATTAGACGTATTGCGCCACTCCACGGCGCATTTGCTGGCATATGCTGTCAAAGAGTTGTATCCCGAAGCACAGGTAACCATCGGTCCTGTGATCGACAATGGCTTTTATTACGATTTTTCCTACAAGCGCCCGTTTACGCCGGAAGATTTGCAGGCCATTGAAAAAAAGATGGCTGAATTGGTAAAAAAGGACGAACCCGTTTCTCGTAGGGTCGTCACTCGGGATGAGGCGGTTGATTACTTCCGTTCTCTGGGAGAGGAGTACAAGGCCGAACTGATTGCAGCGATTCCAGCCGATCAGGAAGTCACGCTTTACAGCGAAGGTGGTTTCACCGACCTATGTCGCGGCCCGCACGTGCCTTCCACCGGCAAGATCAAGGTGTTCAAGCTGATGAAGGTGGCCGGCGCCTACTGGCGCGGCAATTCCGATAATGAGATGCTGCAGCGCATCTATGGCACGGCTTGGGCGCGCAAGGAAGAGCAGGAAGCCTACCTGACCATGCTGGAAGAGGCGGAAAAGCGCGACCACCGTAAATTGGGCCGCCAACTGGATCTGTTCCACTTTCAGGAAGAAGCGCCAGGCCTGATCTTCTGGCATCCCAAGGGCTGGATTATTTGGCAGGAAGTTGAGCAGTACATGCGCCGTGTATATCAGGACAATGGCTACCAGGAAGTCAAAGCACCCCAGATTCTGGACCGTAGCTTGTGGGAAAAATCCGGACACTGGGAGAACTATCACGAAAACATGTTCACTACGGAGTCAGAGAACCGCACCTACGCCTTGAAGCCGATGAACTGCCCGGGGCACATCCAGATTTTCCGCGCCAATATGCATTCCTATCGGGAGTTGCCTCTGCGCTATGGCGAATTCGGGCAGTGCCATCGCAATGAGCCGTCGGGTTCTCTGCACGGCATGATGCGGGTGCGTGGTTTCACTCAGGACGATGGCCATATTTTCTGCACCGAAGACCAGTTGCTGGATGAGTGCGTGGACTTCACAGCATTGCTGGAAAAAGTGTACCGGGACTTCGGTTTCACGGAAATCATCTACAAAATCGCCACCCGCCCAGAGAAGCGTGTTGGATCAGATGAAGCCTGGGACAAGGCGGAAAACGCCCTGATCGAGTCGCTCACGCGCTCCGGCCATCCCTTTGAAATTTCGCCGGGCGAGGGCGCTTTTTACGGTCCGAAGATCGAATACACGCTCAAGGATGCCATAGGCCGCCTGTGGCAATGCGGCACGATTCAAGTTGACTTTTCCATGCCGGTGCGACTAGATGCCGAGTATGTTGCTGAAGACAACACGCGCAAAGTTCCAGTCATGCTGCACCGCGCCATTCTGGGATCGCTGGAACGTTTCATCGGCATGCTCATCGAGAATTACGCAGGTGCCATGCCTGTCTGGCTGTCGCCAGTGCAAGTGTCCATCCTGAATATTTCGGAAGGGCAGGCGGAATATGCGTCAGAAGTAGCACAAGCCTTGAAGAAACAGGGCTTGCGGGTGCATCTGGATTTGCGCAACGAGAAAATTAACTATAAAATACGCGAGCATTCGGTCCAGAAAGTCCCCTATATTATTGTAGTGGGCGATAAAGAGCGCGATGCTTCTACAGTGGCTGTGCGCGCACGCGGCAACGTCAACTTGGGCGTGATGCCAGTTGAAGAATTTGCCCAAAGAGTAAGCGGTGATATCGAAAACAAAACATGAGTTTGTCGATGAAGCACAGCTTGAGATCAGATTTTAAAAGGAAAATACAATAGCTACGGATAAATCGCATCGTATTAACGGTGAAGTCACTGCTCCCCAAGTGCGTTTGACTGGGGTGGATAACGAGGTGCTCGGTATTGTCAGCTTGAGCGATGCCATGCGTCTTTCTGAAGAGGCAAGCGTCGATTTGGTTGAAATCGCGCCCACTGCGCAGCCTCCGGTTTGCCGCTTGATGGACTATGGCAAGTTCCGTTACCAGGAACAGAAAAAAGCGCACGAAGCCAAGCAGAAGCAGAAAGTGATTTCGATCAAGGAAGTCAAGTTCCGTCCAGGTACAGACGATGGGGATTACAGCATCAAGCTGAGAAATCTAATCAAGTTCCTGGATGAGGGCGACAAGACGAAGATCACGTTGCGGTTCCGTGGGCGCGAGATGGCGCATCAGGAATTGGGTATGCGCGTATTGGAGCGTCTGAAGGCTGACTTGGAGGAATATGGTCAGGTTGAGCAATGGCCCAAGATGGAAGGGCGTCAGATGGTGATGGTTATTGCACCCAAGAAAAACAAATAAAATTCGCTTCTGTGGAGTAGTTTGTATGGCTGCACAGAAGCGCATGCAGCGAACTCGATTCGCTGCCTAATAAGTGAGAGCAGGCATCCAAGTGCAAACGTACGAGTTGCCACCTGCAATCATGTCAAAAACGGAGCTGTCTCCAAGACAGAGTGTTATGCCAAAGATGAAAACCAAAAGCAGCGCGAAAAAGCGTTTTCGCGTTCGCCCGGGCGGTACCGTCAAGCGCGGTCAAGCCTTCAAACGCCACATCCTGACCAAGAAAACTACCAAGGTCAAGCGCCAGTTGCGTGGAACGGTGGCAGTGCATGACGCGGATGTTTCATCCGTGCGCGCAATGATGCCCTTTGCTTAACTTATACCTCACACCACTAAGGAGTCGTCATGCCTAGAGTCAAACGTGGGGTCACAGCACGGGCCCGTCACAAAAAAGTTCTCCTGCTAGCCAAAGGTTATCGCGGTCGTCGCAGTAAAGTTTATCGCGTTGCCAAACAGGCGGTCATGAAGGCGGGGCAATATGCCTATCGCGATCGTCGCAACAAGAAGCGCGTATTCCGCGCCTTGTGGATTACCCGTATCAATGCCGCTTCGCGCCAGCATGGCCTGACCTACAGCGTGTTCATGAACGGCCTGAA
>JBBSSV010000227.1:0-3488 GCA_038241705.1 Burkholderiales bacterium
CGCACCCGGCGCCACCACAACAGTTGCGGCACCAGGATATTGCATGCCAGCATGGACCAGTACAACGGCGCATACGGCCCAAGCCAGCGGTTGACTGTCATGAAGCGCTCGGCTTCATCTCCGCTATAGAAGGCCGTAAAAATTTCTGCAGTGTAACCATATGCTACCAACCAACTGGTAACGATCAAGACCTTGGCGGCATTGATCAGGTGACGCTGGGTGATGAAATCCTGCAGACCAAAAAAATACCGCAAGGGGATCGCCAGCGTCAACACCATGGCAAAGCCAGAAAACAGGGCACCAGCGACAAAGTACGGTGGAAAGATGGTCGAGTGGTAACCGGGTGTATTGCCAATGGCAAAGTCCAGGGCAACGATGGTATGCACCGACACCACTAGCGGCGTGGCCAGACCCGCCAGCAACAAATAGGCACTTTCATAGCGCGCCCAATGCCGGGCCTCGCCACGCCAGCCCAACGCTAGGACACCATACATGATCTGTTTATAGCGACTGGCCGTTGCGCCAGCACGGTCGCGCAGAGTCGCCAGGTCCGGGATCAGGCCAACGTACCAGAACATCAATGACACCAGCAAATAGGCGCTGATGGCAAAGAAGTCCCAAACCAATGGGCTGCGCCATTGTGGCCACAAGTCCATGACGTTGGGGTACGGTACTAACCAGTAAAAGAACCAGGGTCGTCCCAAATGCAGGATGGGAAAAATCCCTGCAATGCCTGCCGCAAACAAGGTCATGGCTTCGGCAAAGCGATTAATCGAGGTGCGCCACTTCTGGTGTAGCAGCAGCAGTACGGCCGAGATGAAGGTGCCAGCATGGCCGATGCCAATCCACCAGACAAAGTTGCCAATGGCGAAGCCCCAGGCCACGGGAATATTCACACCCCAGATGCCGATTCCCTTGGTAAACAGCCAGACGATGGCGCCAAACAGCACCAAGACACAGACAAAAGTCGCGAGGAAGGCCGTTAGCCAAGGCCAGCGCACCGGCCGCTGTAACACCAGGTCGGCAATTTTGTCGGATACGCTGGCATATCCCCAGCCCGCACGGATGACGCCCGTATCCTTTGATACCGGCGGCGGCTGTGTGGAATGCGGATTGCGCGCCATGCTTACTCCAACTCCGTATCGGGGTTGACTACGCGCGCAGCATAGGTAGTGCGCGGGCGGGTATTGAGTTCCGCCAGCAGAGAATAATCCAGCGGCGAGGCCTTGGCATGATGGATGCGGCTGTCGGGGTCGTTCAGGTCGCCAAAGACGATGGCTTCCGTCGGGCAGGCCGCCTGGCAGGCGGTGACGACTTCCCCATCTTTCAGACGTCGCCCTTCTTTTTCAGCGGCAATACGGCCACGGGTGACCCGCTGCAAACAGTAAGTGCATTTTTCCATGACTCCGCGCTGGCGCACCGTGACTTCCGGGTTCTGCAGCGCCTTCAGACTTTCCACATCAGTATTGGAATACTGAAAAAAGTTAAAGCGACGCACCTTGTAAGGGCAGTTGTTGGAGCAAAAGCGCGTGCCGACGCAGCGGTTGTAGACCTGCACGTTCAAGCCTTCGCTGTCGTGCATGGTGGCGCCCACCGGACAGACTTCCTCGCAGGGTGCGTTTTCACAATGCATGCAGGGCACGGGCTGGAACAGCGTCTGCCAGGTCTTGCCTGGCTGCTTTTCGGGTGGAACATCCACATGATGCAGCAGGTCACGTTTGTCCGAATCGACCGCATTGCGTGCCTGATAATAATGGTCTACCCGGATCCAGTGCATGGAGCGGCCACGGCTGACTTCCTCCTTACCGACCACGGGGATATTGTTTTCTGCCTGGCAGGCAATGGTGCAGGTATTGCAACCGATGCAGGCATTCAGGTCGATGACCATGCCCCACTTGTAATCGGGATAAGACCATTCCGAGTAGATGGACGTGTCCGGCACCCGCTTTTGTGGCGTATCGGTGGCAAAGCCCGGATTGCGCCGATATTCCTCCCGCGTGGCGTGGCGCACGATGTCGCGGCCTTCCATAGTGTCATGACCCTGGCGGACAGCAAAGTCGTGCCGCTTGCCGGTCTTGGCAACGCGTAGACTGGTCGTTTGCTTTAGGGACGCGCCCGTGCGCAAGCGATAGGCGTCAAACCCTACATTGTTGCCGACCCGGCCGGCCGCGCTGCGGCCATAGCCCAGCGGCAGCGTGACCGCATGGTCGGCATGGTTGGGCAAGACCCAGATGGGTGCCTGGATCGCTCTGTCTGACTGCTGCGTCAGGCTCAGTTGCACCACATCTCCACTTTCCACCCCCAAGGTATGGGCAGTGGCAGGACTGATCAGGGCGGCGTTGTCCCAAGTCAGCGAAGTCAGGGGCCGTGGCAATTCCTGCAGCCAGCCATTATTGGCGAAGCTGCCATCCCCCGCTGACGGGTCGGAAACGAACAGAGCCACCAACTGCTTCTGCTCAAAAGAAGGAGGTGTCGGCGGTGACTTGACGGTTAGGTTCAGGGGTTTGCTGGCAGTGCCGGCCATGACGCCAGTTTGCAAGGCTTGCTGCCAGCCAGCTTCCATGCCTTCTCCCTGTCGGCTTTGCCAGTGGCGCTGCACCAACTTGTGCGCATTGCGCTCCTTGTCATCCATCAACAAAGCCAGGACATTGTGCGCCGAGCGACCCTTATACAGTGGCGCAATCACTGGCTGTACGATGCTGGCAGTGCCGTCATAGGCGCGGGCATCGCTCCAGGATTCGTAAGCATGTGCCTGCGGCAGGTGCCAGGTACTCTTGCGGGCAGTTTCGTCCCGATACAGTCCCAGATGGACCGAAAATGGCACCCGCTCCAGAGCTTGCGCAAATTCCAGATCAGCAGGTGCGGTGTAGACCGGATTGCTATCGAGCATGACCAGCGCCGATACCGTGCCCTGATGCATTGCTTGCGTCAAATCGTCGAGGCCACCTGCCTGTGGATCGAAGTTGGCAAGCACCGGCTCGATATAGGACACGGTCTTGTTGGCATTTCCCAGAAATTCATTAAGCACATGCACCAGTGCCCGGCTGGGTGGCGTGAGGCTGGGCCCACCAACGATCAGGCTGCGTCCTGGATAGGCCGGCAGTTGCTGGGCCAATCGCTTTTCCCAACGCTCGGCACGGGCCGACGGTGCAGGCGGCATTTGATCGGGTAAGCCACCAAGGCCCAGACGCTGGGCTAGACGCCACAGCAACTGCTCGATCTGTGTCGGCGGCAGCGCCAGTTGATTGTCGGCCATGGCGCCGGTGAGGCCAGGCGTGGCTTCGACCGCCAGCAAACGACTGGCAAACTCCGGCTTGCTACTGCGTCGGCGCGCCACGAAATCACGAGCATGGACAATGCTACCGGGCCAGTCGCCCAAGACATCGGCATCCAGCGTCAGCACCAGATCGGCCTGCTGAAAATGAAACACTGGCTCGACGGCCCGGCCAAAGGCCAGTTGCGCGCCTTCAGTGCCGGATACATCGGCC
>JBBSSV010000228.1:0-3485 GCA_038241705.1 Burkholderiales bacterium
GCATCCATCGCCCATCGTGCGAGCATCCAAGCCTGGTGCCTGGCGCGCAATTCCTGAAAGATGGCGTGAAGCAGCGCAACTGCTTAAATCGCAATGAACTTGGTTCGCTCTAGCCGTGTCCTTTGACTTAAAGACAGTTCGTTGTTAAGTCACATTTCTCAGTGGACACTAAAAAATATATGAAGTAATGATAGTTAGCACCAAGATCAAGTTCATGCTCAATAAAAGACCGTTTCTCTTTTGAAACCTCATAAAAAAGCCCGCTGACGGATCAGCGGGCTTTTTTATGTATGACTTGGTGCCCACGGAGGGATTTGAACCCCCACACCTCGCGGCACATGGACCTGAACCATGCGCGTCTACCAATTCCGCCACGTGGGCCATACGAAAGACTGCAATTATATACCATTTCTGATGTCTGTCAAATTTTTTTGTGAAAAAATATACATAAACATGAAGCAGTGTGGGCAATCTTTACTGTCCTCCGTTACACTAAACCCCTGTTCTCTTACTTTTTGATGATACGCCTTTGAGCCAATACCCTTATTCCATTCCCAGCCGTGAAAACATCCTGAGTTTGCTGCGTTCTGCCAACGGCCCTCAGGACCTCGACAGCATTGCGCAAGCTCTGGATGTCGCCCCGCAAGAACAGGAGGGATTGACCCGCCGACTGAACGCCATGCTGCGCGACGGTCAGGTTCTGCGTGACGAAAACGGCATAATTCGCGTGGCAGATGCTTCCCACTTGGTTGAAGGCTATGTGAGCAGCCACCGCGATGGCTTCGGCTTCCTGCTATCCGAGCAAGGTGATGGCGACCTTTTTCTGTCCGAAAAAGAAATGCAGAAAGTGCTGCATGGCGATCGGGTGAAAGCGCGTGTAGCAGGCACGGATAGGCGTGGCCGTCGCGAAGGCGCGATTGTCGAAGTGGTGAGGCGCGCCAACACCCATCTTGTGGGTCGTACCGTCCATGAGAACGGCACCTGGATTGTGGTGCCTGAAGACAATCGCATCAACCAAGATATTTTGCTGTCCAGTGTGCCTAAGCATTCGCGGGCAGGGCAGGTGGTCAGTGTCGAACTAGTCGAGCAGCCTTCCCGCTACACCCAGCCCGTTGGCAGGATTGTGGAAGTACTAGGCGATATTGATGACCCCGGGATGGAGATCGAGATTGCGGTCCGTAAGTTCGATGTGCCGCACCAGTTTTCAGAGGCGGCATTGAAAGCGGCAGCCAAGCTACCGGATCAGGTTGGCGCTTCTGATCTGAATCACCGCGTGGACTTGCGGGACGTGCCGCTGGTGACGATTGACGGCGAAGATGCGCGCGACTTCGACGATGCTGTGTACTGCGAGCCGGTCAAGGTCGGGGGTGCGAATGGACATCGGCTGATCGTTGCGATTGCCGACGTTAGTCATTATGTCCGTCCCGAAGAGCCTTTGGATCATGATGCCCTTGAGCGCAGCACCTCGGTGTATTTCCCACGGCGCGTGATTCCCATGTTGCCGGAAAAGCTATCGAATGGTCTATGCTCGCTAAATCCAGCCGTCGACCGGTTGACACTTGTGTGCGATCTGGTTATTAATGCCAAGGGTGAGATCACGGCCTACCAGTTCTATCCTGGTGTGATCCGTTCGGCTGCACGTCTGACGTATACCGAAGTGGCAACTATCCTCGAAAACCCGAAAGGGCCGGAGGGCGCGATGCGCAGCGCACTGGTGCCGCATCTGCAGCATCTGAATGCCGCTTTCCAGGCCTTGCTGGAAGCGCGGCGCGCGCGTGGTGCTATCGATTTCGAGACGACCGAAACCTATATCGTCAGCAACGAGCTCGGCAAAATCGAAGCCATCCTGCCTCGTACGCGCAATGACGCTCACAAGATCATCGAAGAATGCATGCTGGCGGCCAACGTCTGCGCGGCTGACTTCCTTGAACAGCACAAGCAACATGGTCTGTACCGAGTGCATGCTTCGCCCGCCGTCGAAAAGCTGGAACAGTTACGTACTTTCCTGAAGCAGTTGGGCCTGCATCTGGGCGGAGGCGATTCGCCTAGCGCATCGGACTATGCGGAGTTGATGCCCAAAATCAAGGAGCGCCCTGACGCTCTGCTGATCCAGACCATGCTGCTGCGCTCCATGCGCCAGGCTGTCTACAGCCCGGACAATCTGGGGCACTTCGGCCTGTCTTATGAAGCCTATGCCCACTTCACCAGTCCCATCCGACGCTATCCTGATTTGCTGGTGCATCGCGCCATCAAATCCATTCTGCAGGGCAAGCGCTACCATCCGAAAAACATCGATACCGAGAACCTGAATAAGACGCTGTCACCAGCGGCGCGCAAGCAGGAAAGTGCAGACCAGGCTGCCGGTAAGAAGAAGAAAAAAACGCAAGGTGATCTGGCCATCTGGGAAGCGCTCGGCATCCACTGCTCGGCTAATGAGCGCCGGGCCGACGAGGCGTCGCGCGATGTCGAAGCCTGGCTCAAGTGCCACTTCATTCGTGACCATCTTGGCGAGGAATTCACGGGAACCGTGTCCGGCGTCACCAGCTTTGGCCTCTTTGTCCAGCTCGATACGCTCTTCATCGAAGGCCTGGTGCATGTCACCGACCTAGGTAGTGATTATTTCCAGTATGACGAAGCACGGCACGAGTTGCGTGGTGAGCGCAGTGGCCAGCGTTATCAGTTGACGGACCGAGTGACGGTGCAAGTGACTCGGGTTGACCTGGATGCGCGCAAGATTGACTTCCATATGGTCGCCGGACATGGCAGCCCAGCGATCGACGACAAGTCTAGCAAGCAAGGCGACAAGCCCGGCAAGAAAAAAGGCCAGGCCCAAGCCAAGCGGGAAGACAAGACCTCTTCGAGGAACGAAGGTAAGTCTCAGCCCAGAAAACAGGAAGCACAGAAGGAACTGCCCAAGCCAGAAGCCCCAGTTCTCCCCAAGCAAGAGGTTCAAGAGCAAGCTAAGCCGCAAGGAAAAGGAAAAGGAAAAGGAAAAGGCCATCCTACGCACGAAGACGCATCTACGGCCGCGCTGCTGAAGCCAAAAATTAGCAAGTCGACCAAATCCAATAATCAGGATGCGCCAGAACCTGCCCCAACCAAGAACAAGAAAACAGCTGGTGCGGCTCGTGACGATCACGCTTCTCGCAGTGCTGGCAGCAAGAAACGATAACCATGAAAAGCAAGATGATTTTCGGCTTCCATGCCGCGACTGCTCGTTTGCGACACGATGCCGTGTCGATCGAAGAGATCTACGCTGATTCCAGCCGCCAGGATCGACGTATGCAGGACTTTCTACATGCAGCACGTGCGGCCAATGTGCGCATCATCCCGGCACAGAGCGAACGCCTGGACCGTATGACCGGCACCCGACGTCATCAAGGTGTCGTAGCCATGGTTGGTGAGCTATCGCTAGCGCGCAATCTTGATGAACTGCTGGACGTGGTCGAAGGACCGCCGTTGCTCCTGCTGCTGGATGGCATTAC
>JBBSSV010000229.1:0-3455 GCA_038241705.1 Burkholderiales bacterium
AAACGAAGGGGTAAGCCGCATTGAAGTGTTCCATCAAGATGCTGCGAAGCTGGGGCGCATTGGACGCGTCGAGCTGGTATTTGTACCGGACCACGAAGCTCTTCAGCTTCAGATAATCGAGGTGGGGAAGGTCGGCCGCGAAACCCTTAGGTGGTCGTTGCAGCGTATTGCCCCGATACAAATCCCCAAATGTTGCTTGCAGCCTTGGCTGGGTCAGGATTTGCTCAAAGCCTGACGCATCGTTGACCAGTTGCTGGCGGATGGCGCGTAGCCGGCCTGGCGGCGGCCCAAATTCGCCGGCGCTGATGAACAGCAGCCCTTGCGCATCAATGTGGAAATAATACGCCGGACCACCTCCCTGACAGGGGCGACGCAGGCCGCTCGCAGTGATGGCACTGGAAAAATTGGTCTTGTAGGGACGACGGTCTGCGGAAAATCGCAAGTCGCGATGAAAGCGAAACAAAGCTTTCTTGGCATTGCAATGACTTACGGCGGGATCAAAATGGCTGATGTCAGCAATGACCTCGGCCACGAGCTGCGTAAACTCTTCGCGCAATATGAGGTAGCGCGGCTCATTCATGGCAAACCAGGCCCGGCTATTGTTTTCCGATAATTCGCTTAGAAAGCGGATCAGTTCCAAAGTGTGCATAGAGCCTCGTCCACCTTGTCATTCAGAAGTGATGCCCGGATTTTGAGCCAGGCTTTGATGCTGTTGACACGCGGGTGTGTGGGTCAAGGTAGCAAGCTGCCACTGCCTTCTTGGCGAATTTGAGGCCGCTTGCCGACTGCCAGCTCAACCGTAGATTCTTTTTTCTGACGCAGGATGGTCATGCTCACGGTTTTCCCCGGAGGAAGTTGGGCAATCAGGTCCAGCATGGCAGTGATGTCAGTCACCTGCTGGCCGTCTACTACCAGCAGGATGTCACCCGGCTTGATGCCTGCCTTGTCCGCTGGGCCTCCCTTAAGCACGCCCGCAATGATGGTGCCCGAACGCTGCTTCAAGCCGAAGTTTTCAGCTAGTTCTGGTGTGATGTCCTGAGGCTCGACCCCGATCCAGCCACGCACCACATGACCATTCTTGATGATGGCCTCCATCACCGTTTTGACCGTAGTCACCGGGATGGCAAAGCCGATGCCAAGCGAGCCGCCGCTGCGCGAATAAATGGCGGTATTGATTCCCAGCAGATTGCCCTCGATATCCACTAATGCCCCGCCGGAGTTGCCCGGGTTAATTGCCGCATCGGTCTGAATAAAGTTCTCAAAGGTGTTGATGCCCAAATGGTTGCGGCCCAGTGCAGAAACGATGCCCATGGTCACGGTCTGACCGACGCCAAACGGGTTGCCGATCGCGAGCACGACATCGCCCACGCGAGCATTGTCGATACGTCCGAGAGTGATTGACGGCAGATCGGGCAGATCGATCTTGATCACCGCCAAGTCGGTTTCCGGGTCAGCTCCTACCAACTTGGCAACGGCCTTGCGCCCATCGGCCAGAGCGACCTCGATCTCATTAGCCGCCTCGACCACATGACTGTTGGTCAGAATGTAGCCTTCTGCGCTCACGATTACGCCTGATCCCAAGCTGAACTGCCGGTCCTCCTGGTCACCAAAAAAGCGTCGGAAAAAAGGGTCGTCCATGAAGGGGTGCTGCGGCGGCTGCCTTGCTTCCTTGGTGGTATAGATGTTGACCACTGTCGGCATGGCGCGCTGGGAAGCCTTGCGGTAAGAGGCCTGGCTGGCTGCGGTTGAGGAGGGCGCCTCCTCAAGAGGTACGGTAGCGATGTTGATGCTGTTCGACGCCGAGCGTGAGTTGTGGATCCACTCGGGCTTCAGGCTCGCTACAATGAACCAGAGCGCCAAGCCCACCGTAACGGTTTGTGCAAACAGAAGCCAGAGACGTCGCATAGAAAATCAATCGTGGAAATGGATAATCAAACAGTCGAACAGAAAGACCTGGAAGCATATCTTGCCAAGACGCTGGATGTTACTCGTTTTAAGGATTTTTGCCCAAACGGTTTGCAAGTCGCGGGTAAGGCCACCATCCGCAAACTGATCACGGGCGTGACGGCTAGCGTCGCCCTGATCGACGCAGCCATTGAGCAACGGGCTGATGCCATCCTCGTACATCACGGCTATTTCTGGCGTGGCGAGGATCCGCGCATCATTGGCCCCAAGCACCAAAGGCTGAAAAAATTACTGGCACAAGACGTAAACCTGTTTGCTTACCATTTACCGCTGGATGCGCATCCTTTAATGGGTAACAACGCCCAGCTTGGAAAGATTCTTGGCTTGAGCGAGCAAGGCCGTTTTGGTGCGGATGAGTTAGGCTGGTGGGGACAGGCAGAGCCTGATTTGCGCACGGTTGACGATTTGGCGCAGCGCATCGAAAGTCGTCTGGGACGAGTACCTCTGATCATTGGTGATGGTTCCCAGCTATTGGAAAGAGTGGCATGGTGCACCGGAGCGGCGCAAGGCTTTCTGGGCGAGGCAATCGCTGCGGGGGCTACCGTCTATCTCAGCGGTGAAATTTCCGAGCCCACCGTCCATCTGGCGCGCGAAAGCGGTGTGACCTATCTGGCCTGCGGCCATCACGCGACCGAGCGCTACGGTGTCCAGGCACTGGGGCAGCACATAGCAGAGTACTTCAGCATCGAACACCAGTTTATTGAGATCGGCAATCCGGTATGAACTGCGCGCTTGCATGCAAGGTTCGCGCAGGCGCGCAGTCAAGTTTGGCTTGGCTGGATTATTTTTTCAGAGAATCGCGAATTTCCCGCAGCAGCGCGATATCTTCCGGGGGTGGCGCAGGCTCCGAAGGCGCTTGCGGCGTCAGATCAGGTTCCTTGCGGCGCATTTTGTTGACCAAGCGGACCATTTGGAAAATAACGAAGGCCAAAATCAGAAAGTTGAGCGCGATGGTGATGAAGTTGCCATAGGCCAGCACGGCACCCAACTGTTTGGCTTCAGCCAGAGGCAGGCGAGTCCCCTGCCCATTGAGGGGTAAATAGTAGTTTGAAAAGTTAAGTCCGCCAATGAGAGCCCCAACCATCGGCATGATGATGTCGTTGACCAGAGAGTCCACGATCTTGCCAAAGGCAGCGCCGATGATGACACCCACGGCCAGATCAATGACATTGCCCTTGGTTGCGAAGCTCCTGAATTCATGCATCATTCCCATTTCTTGCTATCCTTGTTTGCGAAGCGGAAAAAGGTTTATATTATTACCGCTTTTGCCATGGATTGTTGCTTGAGGTGCTCGGATTGGCAGCCAGGTTGTTGAGGCAGCGTCTAGCTTACTGGAGCGAATGGGAGAAAAATTCGAGTTTTCTGCGACCTATCGGTGACCTGTGTTCGCTTCGGCTATGGAAAAATTCTGTCAACGAAATGGTGATTTTCTTTAAAACGTATCTTTCCTTGGATATAATCTAAGGTTGCTAGAAGTTTCGTGCAGATTT
>JBBSSV010000230.1:0-3439 GCA_038241705.1 Burkholderiales bacterium
CCAGCCGTCATACCTGACATTTTTTCCTGGCTGGTGGCTTCGGCCTTGCGTACGGCGTCGTTGAAGGCTGCGGCTACCAGATCTTCCAGCATGTCCTTGTCGTCTTCCAACAAGGACGGATCAATGGTGACGCGCTTGACGTCGGACTTGCAGCTCATGACGACCTTGACCAGGCCAGCGCCGGATTCGCCTTCGACCTCGATATGAGCCAGCTCTTCCTGCACCTTCTTCATGTTTTCCTGCATCGCTTGGGCTTGCTTCATCAAGCCGGATAATTGGCCCTTCATCATGGTGATTCTCCTTTAGTGTGGGCGAAAAGCACGCGCTTTCCGCTAAATTTTTGCATGTCAGCGCCTTTTGCTGTCGGGGATGCTCAGCATGTTGGTAGCCTCGCATCGTATTGCGCCCCGGCAGTCCTGTCCAGTCTTCAGACCGGCCGGATTGATCCCGGCACAATCGTCGCCCCAAATTCTCGAATCAGGGTTTGAACAAATGGGTCTTCCTGCATGGTGCGTTCGGCCTCTTTCTGGCGCCGCGCCTGCTCGGCCATGGCGGCGGCATGGGCAGTGTGCCGTACCGGGCCGATGCGGGTGTCGACACGCAGCGGCTGACTGAAGTGCTCGGCCAAGCAATCGGTCAGCTTGCCAACGCTGGCCGGAGAGCACAAAGTATTCAGGGGCACTTGCAGCACAAACGCGAAATCATTGCCATCCTGAGTGCAGCTGATCAGTTCACTCTGCTGCGCCAGTTGCTGCACCACGCCCCGCAGCGGCAAACCAGCGGCCAGCGTGGGCCAGTTGCCATCCCATTTCAGGGCCGGTACGGGCGTCCAGGAAGGAAGATCGGCCGCCTCGACAGCGGCTTGTTCAGGGTGGGACACCGGTCTTTGCACGCGTGCACCGAACGCAGTAGATGGTGCAGCAGCCTCAGCAACTTGTGCTTGTGGTCCAGTCGCCTGATTTTCGGTAGGGAATGGGACATGTAGTAGCGGCTTGGGCTCTTGCCGAGGCGATGGCCAAGGCGCGGCTTCTGCGGCGGCAGATATGGGGGCGAGCACAGCAACCTCGCTCTCCTCTTGCCTTCTCAGCCTGACGCCCACGGACTGACTACTTTTTTTTTGAGCCGGCTGATCCTGCCAAGCCGAATCGTTACCGGCAGCGCCATCATCCCAGGGAATATCTTCTTCCCAAGGAGGAGTGGCAGATGTGGTGCTGGTTGGTTGCGGAGATGTTGGTGCAGCAGCAGCAGCGGGCGGTGCTGAAGGCGTGCCAGTGGGGCTGCCTGCCTCACGCACGCGTCTGCCACCGGCGCGCGCCGCCTCCAAAGCCGCCATGGCAGGGCTGAGATTGCGCGCCGCCGGATCTTCCTGTGACGCGGCGGGCGTTGGAGCAGGTATAGGCTTAGCGCCCGCACCTTCCGCTTGTCTGCTTGCCGGTGGCACAGCTACATTAGAAGGAGCAGGCTTGGCAGCAGAAACGGTTCGAGGCGCTGTGGGGACAGCCGTCGCTTGCGCACTTGCGCCTGGCAGCGAAGCCGGCAGTGCATCGGCAGCACCCATGCCGGGCCGGAAAGCCAGCATGCGTAGCAAGGTCATCGAAAAACCCGCGTATTCATCCGGTGCCAACCCCAGTTCATGCCGGCCATGAGTGGCGATCTGGTAAAACAGCTGGACTTCCTCGGGGTTAAACACAGTTGCCAAACGCAAGATATCTTCGCGTTCGGGCAAATCGTCCGGCAGTGCAGCCGGCACCGTCTGGGCCAGCGCAATCCGATGCAAGAGCACACCCAAATCCTGCAAGGCTGCACTATATGACAGGCTGCGGCTAGCCAGTTCATCCGCCACAGCCAGCAAACCGGCGCCGTCCTTGACCGCCAACGCATCCAGCAGACGCACCAAATAAGACTGATCCAGCGTGCCCAGCATGCCTTGCACCGCCTCCAAGGTGATCGTGCCGGCGGCATAGGCAATCGCCTGGTCGGTCAATGAGAGCGCGTCGCGCATCGAGCCTTGCGCACCCTGCGCCAAGAGGCGCAAAGCGGCTAACTCAAAACCAATCTCTTCGCGCTCCAAAATATCTTCCAGGTGCGTCACCACGGAGCTCGGCGGCATCTGCTTAAGGTTGAACTGCAGGCAGCGCGACAGCACCGTCACGGGAATTTTTTGCGGATCGGTGGTGGCCAGGATGAACTTGACATGCGGCGGCGGCTCTTCCAGCGTCTTCAACATGGCGTTGAAGGCGTGGTTGGTCAGCATGTGGACTTCGTCGATCATATAGACCTTGAAGCGCGCATTAGACGGCGCATACACCGCCTGTTCCAGCAGCTGCGCCATTTCGTCCACGCCCCGGTTGGAGGCGGCATCCATTTCGATGTAGTCAACGAAGCGCCCGGCATCGATGGCGCGACAGGCATCACACTGGCCGCAGGGCGAGGCGGTCACACCACCCTGCCCGTCCGGCCCCTCGCAGTTAAACGACTTGGCCAGGATGCGCGCCAGCGAGGTCTTTCCCACGCCTCGGGTACCCGTGAACAGATAGGCATGATGCAACCGACCTTGCTCCAGCGCGTGGGTCAGGGCGCGCACCACGTGTTCCTGCCCCACCAGCGTCTCAAAATTCCGGGGGCGATATTTCAGGGCAAGAACTTGATAGGACATAGGAATAGGGACTCACAAACGCACAACAACAAAAAGCGGGGCAGCGGGCCTGGTTAGAAGGACCATTCTACCAATTGGCATGGATAGTCTCGTCATTTATGGCGAGGATGAATAGCGGTGACTACCTCGCACCACATGATTGTGGCGTGGGATTTTTTTGCTATCTAGGAGGCTTTTGCGGATCATAGCGCTCGTTATCAGCACAGTCCGACCTTTTCCCACTTGGAAAGTACGAGAGATGTCTCGACAACCTCAGCCTACACTTCGGGTTGCTGCAACACAGGCATTTCCTTGGCAAGCACATTGCTGAGTTCACCATGATTTTGCTGAAGCGAGCGCAACAGCCGGTACGCCTGCTAATCAGGCATCTCGACCATTTCCTTAAGCACTGTACGTGCATAAGTGCGACGAGGAGAGGTACATCTGCTGGTCTTACGGGATAGCAAGAGTCGCACTGCACTCTTCAATCCGCCTGGCAATCCTAGCCAGCGCTGCTATATCTGAGCCGCTACCTGAATGCGTACGGGCACGCCTTTGGAAGCCGGGGTTTTTGAAGCCTGGTCGTGATACCACAGCGGTATCAGGACGTTCATCTCGGGATAGTAGCCTCTCACGCACCCGTTCGGAAGATTGAACGGCGTAACCTTTAGGCCAGCAACCTCGCGATGCACATCGTCGCCTGCGTCGCTCACCAAGCTGACGGTATCGCCCTCCTTCAAGTTTGACCGCAACATGTCATCGGGGTTGATCAGCAGAATGGTGCGGGAACCCTCCAGTCCGCGC
>JBBSSV010000231.1:0-3430 GCA_038241705.1 Burkholderiales bacterium
CAGGATTTTCGCCAGTGGATTAGTCAGCGGGATCTGCACCGTCGGATGGTGCTATCTCCGCGTGCGGAAACCTCCTTATCCTATTGGGCCAGGCATCAACCACCGCAGGCCTTGACGATAGTCATCGGCCCTGAAGGCGGCTTGACTGAACAGGAAGAAGACCTCGCCCGGCAACACGGCGCCCTGTTGTTTTCCATGGGACCGCGCATCTTGCGCACCGAAACCGCTGGACTGGCGGCGGTTGCCGCCCTGAACGCGCTGTGGGGAGAGTTATGAGTCAATGGTTGCAACGCCTGTTCCGGCAAGAAACGGAGATTCCACCCAGACTCTGGGCAGAAACCGTCATCGCTTTACCCTGTCTGCAGCGTCTAACTTCGAGCGAGCTGGCGACCCTTAAACAGCAGGCCGAAACCCTGCTTGCTAGCAAGAACCTATCCGGTGCGGCGGGCCTGGAAATCAGCGACGAAATAGCCGCTAGTATTGCCGCCCAAGCCTGCCTGCCGGTACTGCACCTTGGCCTGGAGCTGTACAAGGACATGACCGGCATCGTGGTCTATCCGGCGGCTTTTCTGGTACGCCGGCAGCAACGCGACATTGCCGGCGTGGTACATGAATGGCATGAACCCCTGAGTGGCGAAGCCATGGATGGCGGTGGCGGTGTGGTGCTGTCCTGGCAGGATATCCATCAGCCCAACGTCTCGCACTCCACCCACAACGTCGTCATTCACGAGTTCGTCCACAAGATCGACATGCTGCATGACGGCGCCAATGGCTGCCCACCTTTTCTGTCGAAGTGGCACGCCAAGATTGATCCTGTTCGTTGGCAGAAGGTGTTTCGCGATGCTTTCCAGGATCTGCAGGAGCGTATTGCCGGACTTGCATCCGACCAGCATTCACCCATGCATCCGTCACATCTGCACAGCCCGCCAGCTGACCAAGCGTCTTCCAAAAGGCCTATGCTCGATCCCTACGCCGCCACCCACCCTGCCGAATTTTTTGCGGTGGCTTCCGAAACCTTCTTCATGTCGCCCGAGGTGCTGCATCAGGCTCATTCCGATGTCTATGCGCTACTGGCAGCCTATTTCCGACAAGACACTTTGGATGCAGGCTGAATACGTGGTTTGCGTTCTACAAATGGACGGCAACGCTTGCCAGCCTGTCCTGCGGAAACCCACCTGAAAGCATTTATAATGCAAGGCTTTGCGGCTTTTTCGGATCAACTTCCCAGATGAAGGTATTTCGCGGACTTCCCGGCGTTTCTTCGCGCCTGCCCTGTGCGCTGGCCATCGGTAATTTCGATGGCGTGCATTGCGGGCATCGAGCGCTGCTGGCCGAGTTGCAATCGGCGGCGGTACGTTTGGGCCTGCAAAGTGCAGTGATGACCTTCGAGCCGCATCCGCGCGAGTTCTTTGCCCAACGCGCTGGCCATCCAGAGGCCGCGCCCGCTCGCATTTCCAACCTGCGCGACAAACTGCAAGCCTTGGCCGATATCGGTATCGACCGCGTCATCGTAGAACACTTCAATACCCGCTTTGCCACGCTTGATCCGCAGGCCTTCATTGAAAGCATTCTGGTTTCCGGGCTGCAGGTCAAGTGGCTGCTAGTGGGCAAGGATTTCCGCTTTGGCAGTCGGCGCAGTGGCGACATCACTTTGCTTCAGACTGCTGGGCGCGAACATGGGTTTGAAGTCACCACCCTGGCTGACGTCACCCGCGCTGGCACCCGCGTATCGTCTTCAGCCGTGCGCCAAGCGTTGGGTGCCGGCGACCTGGATCAGGCCAAGCAGTTACTGGGCCGCCCTTACGCCATTTCCGGCCACGTGATTCATGGACGCAAGCTGGGACGCAATCTAGGATTCCCCACAGCCAACCTGCGCATTGCGCACAAGCGCCCGGCCTTATCGGGTATCTTCGTAGTCCAGGTGCATGGTCTGGCGGACCAACCCTTGCCGGGCGTGGCCAGCCTGGGCAAGCGCCCAACGGTCGAGAACAGTGGCCAGGTTCTGCTGGAAACCCATGTGTTCGACTACAACGAACAATGCTATGGCCGGCTGATTCAGGTCGAGTTTTTGAAAAAACTGCGGGACGAAGAAAAATACAACGATCTACCTACCCTGCAGGCCGCGATTGCCGACGACGCGCGCCGGGCGCGGGCATTTTTCCAGGAACAAGCCGAGGCAGGCGAAGAAGGCACTGCCTTAATGGCTGAAAAAATTTGATAAGACAGGCTGGCTGGCGCGGAGCAGTGACCTGCAGACGTCACGGCTGTCTGCCTTTGTACCCACACACAACAGAGAACCATGTCCGATAAAAAATCCGGTAAGCCTGCCAGCAAGGCTTCCAGCAAATACCCGGTCAACATGCCGGAAACCTCTTTTCCAATGCGTGGCAACCTGGCTCAGCGCGAGCCGCAGTGGGTCAAGCAATGGCAGGAAAAAAAGCTTTACGAAACCATCCGGGCGGCGTCCAAGGGTCGGCCCAAGTTCATCCTGCATGACGGCCCGCCCTACGCCAACGGCGACATCCACATCGGCCACGCCGTCAACAAGGTCCTGAAGGACATCGTGATCAAGAGCCGGCAGCTAGCCGGCTTCGATGCGCCCTACGTGCCGGGATGGGATTGCCATGGCATGCCAATCGAGATTCAGATCGAAAAGCAATATGGCAAGGGCCTGCCCACGGCTGAGGTGCTAGCCAAGTCACGCGCTTATGCCGATGAACAGATAGAGCGCCAGAAAGAGGATTTCATCCGCCTGGGTGTGCTGGGCGAATGGGACCGGCCCTACAAGACCATGAGCTTCGGCACCGAAGCCAATGAAATTCGCACGCTGGGCAAGATCCTGGACAAGGGTTATGTCTACCGGGGCTTGAAGCCCGTCAATTGGTGCTTCGACTGCGGCTCGGCCCTGGCCGAAGCTGAAGTCGAATATCAGGACAAGCGCGACCCGGCGATTGACGTTGGCTTTCCCTTTGCCGAGCCGGAAAAAATCGCAGCCGCCTTCGGTCTGAAACAGCAGCTGAACGAGCCCGGCTACATTGTCATCTGGACCACCACGCCCTGGACCATTCCCGCCAACCAGGCGCTGAATGTGCATCCAGAGTCGGAATACGCACTGGTGCAGACGATGCGCAACGATCAGCCGCTGCTGCTGATCCTGGCCACCGAACTGGTGGCGTCCTGCCTTGAGCGCTATGGCCTGCAAGGTCAAGTGATCGCAACCTGCGCCGGCGAGGCGCTGGACCAGATTCGCTTCCATCATCCACTGGCCACAGTCGATGCTGGCTACGACCGATTGTCGCCGGTATATCTGAGCGACTATGTGACGCTCGATACCGGTACCGGCATTGTCCATTCGGCTCCGGCCTACGGCGTGGATGACTTCATCTCCTGCAAGGCTCATGGTTTAACAGACGACGACATCTTGAAGCCG
>JBBSSV010000232.1:0-3422 GCA_038241705.1 Burkholderiales bacterium
ACCCGGATCGAAGGCAACCTCCACTTCTAGGGAGGTTTACGCATCGACGGACAGATGATTGGCAACGTCATCGCCGAACCCGGAACAGACACCTTGCTCATCCTGTCAGAGAAGGGAAGGGTTCAGGGTGAAGTTCATGGCGCGCATATCGTTGCCAGTGGCGAAATCGTGAGCTCGGTATTTGCGAGCGAACGTTTGGAGTTGCAACCCAGTGCTCGTGTCACTGGAGATGTGTATTACAAGGCGCTAGAAATGCATGGTGGGGTGCTGGTGGATGGCAAGCTTAGCCACGATCAAGGCGGTAATCAGGTGTTGAAATTGAATTCTCCCAAACTGGCAGCCTCGAATGCGTAATGCAGCTTAAAGCCGTATAATGAATTACTACATATTAAGCAGGAGTCTGATATGAATGCTGTGACTGAAACCCTAACTGAAATGCCGACGCCCATCAATTTCACCGATAGCGCGGCCAGCAAGGTAGCCGAATTGATTGAGGAAGAAGGCAACAACGACCTGAAGCTGCGCGTTTTCGTGCAGGGCGGTGGATGTTCTGGATTCCAGTATGGATTTACCTTTGACGAAATCGTGAATGAAGACGACACCAGCATGACTAAGAATGGCGTTCAATTGCTGATCGACTCTATGAGCTACCAGTATCTGGTAGGTGCGGAAATCGACTACAAGGATGATCTGGAAGGCGCGCAGTTCGTCATCAAGAATCCAAACGCTACCTCTACATGTGGTTGCGGCTCTTCTTTTTCCTGATGGAAACACGCTGAAGATATAATCTTTTGCAATATAAAAAACGCAGAGCTTTGGCTCTGCGTTTTTTTTCTTATTCACTACGAATTGAGATCAGGCCGCTTCAAATAAGTGCATGATGTTTTGTCCGTGTTCGCGCAGGGCTTTCCTTGCGTGGCGATGGTCGGGAAAATAGTTGGCGACGATGGCCCAAAAGCGAGGGCTGTGGTTCATTTCCCGTAAGTGCGCCAGTTCATGCACCATCACATAGTCAGCCAACTCGGGTGCCAAGTGAATCAGGCGCCAGTTTAGCCGGATATGCCCCGTAGCGGTGCAAGAGCCCCAGCGACTGCGTGCGGAGGACAGGTTAAAGCCTTGTGGGCGTAGGTCCATGCGCGCTGCGTGCGCTTGTAAGCGTGTCCCCAGCCTGGGCCTAGCTTCTTCCTGCAAATACTTCTGCAAGTGCGCCTTGATGTGTTCGGAACTTGCTGTCGGATTGAGATTGAGTGCCAGGTAAGCGTTTTGAATGCAATAAAAAGAAAATCCTACATCCGCGCCGACAAGCTTTAGCTTCACGTCTTGCCCCATGAAGGGCAGCTGACTGCCGTCTTTCCATTCTGGGGCTAGGGGAAGGGAAGGTTGCTGGCGTCGGGCTTCCAGTTTCTCCAATATCCAGCGCTGCTTAGATTGCAATGCGTTGTCGATCAGAGCCTGCGGGGTGCGATGCGGTGCCGTGATACGCAAGCCTTGATCATCGATGAGAAAACCAATTGAACGCCGGCTGGAACGACGCAATTGGTAAGTCACCAACGTGTCTTGCAGGCCGACCTGGCGCGGAACCTCTGTCTTTAATAAAACAGACGAGTTTCTCTTAGGCATCCGGATAAACATGCGGCGAAATCACGCGCATTTCGGCTTCAATCCAATTTTCCACCTGTTGCATCAGTTCTTGCGGGTTTTGACCGTCGGACGCAATTGCCGGCCCGATCGAGACTGTGATCGTACCCGGGTGCTTGATGAAGGAGTTTCGCGGCCAGCACTCCCCTGCATTCATGGCAATCGGCACCACGGGTGCCTTGGTATCGATTGCCACCCGCGCGCCGCCACCTTTATATTTGCCTTGTTGGCCGACCGGTATGCGCGTGCCTTCGGGGAACATGATCAGCCACTGGCCATTAGCCAAGCGTTTGCGGGCCTGGGTGGAAATCTGAGCAAAGGCGTCCCGGCCTTTCTTGCGGTCAATCGGAATCATGCGCAGTAAGGCAATACCCCAGCCAAAGAAAGGAATGTAAAGAATCTCCTTCTTGAAGACATAGACCAGCGGTCGCGGCATCGCGCCCAGATAAAAAATCGTTTCCCAGGCGGACTGGTGTTTGGACAACAGGACCGCCGGTCCATCCGGCAGATTTTCCCAGCCCCGCACTTCATAGCGAATGCCGCAGATCACGCGCGCGGCCCAGATGACGAAAACGTTCCAGCGTGAAGTGCAGTAATAGCGCTGGGGATAGGGCAGCGGCGCAAATAGCAGGCACAGAGGCGCCCAGATGACGGTGACTACGGTGACCAGCAGGGTAAAAACGGTAGAACGCAGGATCAGCCCAAAGCGCGACATTCGATCTCCAGCAGAAAAATCCACAATAGGTTAACGGGTAGCCAAACGTCGGGCAACGGCAGCAGGTCTGGCTTCAGTCAGACTGGCTTTGGATACGGGTGTGGCACTGGGAACGGCAGCACGTTCCGCCTCTTCAGCCAGCAATGCGTCCACAGCTACCGACAGGTCACTGACGATGCGTGTGCCCGGCGGCAAGCCGCCGGTTTCTTGGGTGGCGATGCCGTTCCCAGTCAGTACTAGAAAGGGGCGGCAGCCCGCAGTAAAGCCCGCCTGCAGGTCGCGCAGCGAGTCACCGATCGTCGGCACACCGTCCAAGTTGATATGCAGGCGCGCCGCCAGATCCTGCAGCATGCCTGGTTTGGGCTTGCGGCAGCTGCAGTCTTCATCGGGACGATGCGGACAGAAGAAGACTGCCTCGATGTGGGCACCGGCTGCCTTGGCGGCATCATGCATTTTTTGATGGATGGCGTTCAGTCCAGCGATGTCGAACAGCCCGCGTCCCAAACCTGACTGGTTGGTGCACACCACGATGTGCCAGCCGGCTTGGGTCAGGCGGGCCATGGCTTCGAGTGCACCGGGCAAGGGAATCCACTCGGCCGGAGTCTTGATGAAGTCCGGTGACTCCACATTGATGACACCATCCCGATCCAGGATAACCAGCTTGGCAGCATAGGCGTCCATCATGCGGCTAGCCTGGACAGGTCGGCGACCCGGTTCATGGCCGCGTGCAGGCTGGCTAACAAGCCTAGCCGGTTGGCGCGTAAGGCCGGATCGTCGGCATTGACCATGACCTGATCAAAAAAGGCATCGACGGGTTCTTTCAAGATGGCCAAGGCCTGGAGAGAAATCGCATATTCGCCTTGCTCGAAGGCTTGGTCGGCCACAGGACGGATGTTCATCAGAGCCTGGTTCAGCGCCGCTTCAGCCGGCTCGTGCAGCAAGGCGGCGTCAACAGTCGTATTGGCTTGGCCTTCGGCTTTTTTCAAAATGTTGCTCACGCGCTTGTTGGCCCCTGCCAGGCTGGCGGCTTCGGGCAGTGTGGCAAAACTGCGCACCGCAGCCAGCCTAT
>JBBSSV010000233.1:0-3313 GCA_038241705.1 Burkholderiales bacterium
CGGATGCGAAAGGCCATCAGCGCTGCCCCTTGATCCAAGTTGATGCCGACCCAGTCCCAGCCGCTGGCATTGGTGTCAAGCACGCTGGTTGACCATTCATGGTCCAGCCAGGCACTGCCTTTAATGGCCACCGGCTTGCCCGCCCGGGTCAAAGTGCCGGCCACTTGCAGATGTGGTTCACTGTAGTAGTAGCTGGCCTGTTCCGGCTTGGGGCCCTTGCGCGAAAAGCCGCCCTGGCCCTGCACCAGCGGTTGCTGGGTAGGTGTCAGAGTGAAGTCGAAGGTGAAGTTCTGTCCGTGCACGACGGCTTGGTAGCGTCCATCTTCAGCACGCCCCAGTGTCCAGTCGTCAAGTTTGACGTCGGTATTCCCGGTGCGGGCATAGGCTAGGTCAAAGCCTTCACGTGCGCTTCTCTGGTCGTGCAGCAGCTTGCCTTGGGCCGGATCTGACAATGCTGCATGGGCAATAATCAATTGCCTGGGGGCGAATTTGCTGGGGTTGGCCTTGTCATGCTCGGTGGCCGAACGGAAAAATGTGACTTGGAATCCCAGCGACTTGCCGTCCGGCGTTTCGATCCAGCCAGTGGCATACCACCATTCGGTGCGAAATTCAGGATGGGCGCCATAGTCGTGGGGAAACTGTAGCGTTTTACCCGGTTGGACGACAGCAAACTCTGGCGAGGCAGCCATACCTGAAAGCGCAATGCAACTCAGGCAGCACGCCAGTATTTGCCCGGGCCAGTACCTAAGACGGGCAGTACGTGATGGCCGAGCAGAGCGAAACATCAAGCGGGATAGCAAGGAAGCTAGCCAGGCGCGCGCAGGTGTGATTCGCATGTCACACCACGAAACAGAACGTCTATCAGCGGTTTGTGACATCACCAGTCCTCCTTGACGGCTTGCACGGCTGAGCTGGCTGCGGCATGACGACCGGACGCCAGCGCGGTCATTGCTGCCGCAATCAACAGTGCTAGCGCCACGCCGCTCAGTAATCCCCAGGGCAAATGCAACTGCATGGTCCAGTGGAAGGATTGCGGGTTGACGATAAAAATCAGGATCAGGCTGATGGCCGCGCCCAGGGCGAAACCGGCCACGATGCCAATGCCGGACAGCAGGCTGCCTTCGATCGCCAGCAATCCCAGAATCTGCCGCCTGGTCAGGCCTAGATGGCGCAACATGCCGAATTCGCGTGCCCGCGCCAGGGTCTGGGCAGAAAAAGTGGCGGCAATCCCGAACAAGCCAATGGCCACCGCCACCGCCTCTAGCAGATAAGTCACAATGAAACTGCGGTCGAAGATGCGCAGGCTACGTGCGCGAATCTCGCCCGGCTCTGAAAACTCCAGGGTGGCGCCAAAGGACTGTTGGCGCAAGGTGTTTACTACGCTGTCAGTGTTGGCAGTTGGCTGCAGCCACAACGCTGCATCGTTGACTTGCTGGTCACCGCTAAGCCGCTGATAATCCTCCAAGCGGATCATCAAAGCTCCGGTCTGGCGCGCATAGTCGCGCCAGATGCCGGCGACGATAAAGCGTTGAGCCCCCCCCGAACCGTCCATCACCTTGCTCAGGCGGGGTAGGGTGATGCGCTGGCCAACCTCGTAGCCATACAGATCGACCATGGCTTCCGAGGCCCAGACCGGGATCAGCCCCGGCGGCAGCTCCGCTGGCGCCAAGGTTCTACCGGCCAGCGGCAAGGCCTGACCGGGATCGGAAAGGTTGATCGTACGCGCCAAAAGAGCGACGTCGGGCTTGGCCGGCGCAAGGGTCAGGGAAAGGATGCGGGTAAAGTCGGCGCGGGCAACGCCCGGCGTGGCGGTAATGGTGGCTTGCTGGGTGGGCGTCAGCAGGGCCGTGTCACCGGGCGCGGATTGCAGATACAGGTCGGCCGGCAGCAGATGCTGCAGCCAATCATCGACCGAGACCCGAAAGCTGTTGACCATGATGGCCATGGCCACCATCAAGCTGAAGCTGGCCAAGATGCCGCCCAAAGCAATCGCAGCCTGATTGGGCGCATTCGCCAAGCGCGCCAAGGCCAATCTGGGAACTGCTAGCCGCGTACGGTTGGCCAGTTTGGACAAACCGGTAAACACCAGCGCTGCGACACGCGGCATCAGGGTAATGCTGCCGATCAGCAGCAAGCCAATCGCCAGATAACCAAATAGAGGTAAGTTCATCACGGGTGGCAACTGGGTCAGGCCCACGCCTGCCACGATGCAGCCCAGTCCAGGCCAAGGGGAAGACAGAGCCGCCAGGGCGCTGTCTTCACTACCGGACTTGAGGGCAGGTGCCAGTTGGGCGCGCGCCGCCTGCCAAGCGGGTGCCGCACTGCCCAGCAGGGCCGTGGCTAGGCCGGCACAAAAAAAGGCAATGGCTGCCAGCGGTGCAAACTGCACCTGTGGTTGCACACCCGGAAAGTAACCTCCGCCCAAGTCGCCCCCAAAAAAACGCAAAGCTAGGACTGCCGTGCCATACCCTAGCGCTAACCCGAGCAAAGAGCCGAGCACGCCCAGCATCGCGCCTTCCACCAATACCTGACGCAGCAATTGTCGCCGGCTCCAACCCAGTACCCGCAGCAGCGCCAGTTGTGGCCGCCGACGAATGATGGACAGGGCCTGGGTAGAAAACACCAGAAAAGCACCGGTGAACAAGGCCACCAGTGCCAGCACGTTCAGGTTGACCCGGTAGGCACGTGATAAATCAGCAGTGCGCTGTTCCTGGTCACCCGCTTTGGACACCACCAGCGGCAGTTGCTGGCGCCTGAAGTCTTTTTGCAGAGTACGGCTAAACTGGGTGCGATTGATGCCGGATTCCAATTGCAGATCAATGCGCGAGAGTTGTCCCAGCAGGCCAAAACGCCATTGGGCGGTGGCGATATCCATCACGCCAATACGTTGGCCGGGGCGCGCGCGCGCAATGGAACCCAGCACGCGTAGACTGACTTCACCTTCGCTGCGGCGCAGGCGTATCTGGTCGCCTGCACTTACCCCCAGCCATTGCATGGCCGCTGGCGAGAGGAAAATGCCATCGTCCGACAGGGCGTCCAGCGACAATTTTTCAGCCGAGATACCCACTAGGTCAGGCGTGATGCTGGCAGCGCGAAACACATCTAGCCCGATAATCTTCAGGGTGCCGCGGCGTTGCTCGGTTGCTTTTTCCTGCGACAGGACTGGGGCAGCGTCTATTTCCAGTACAGGACTGGCCAGGGCCACGCCGGCACGTTGCGCCAGCTTGGGGTAAAGGTTCTCTGCCAGCGTGCCCTGTGCGCCCTGCACCTGCAAGTCGGCCTGGCCGGAGATGCTGCGCGCCGCTGCCGAGAA
>JBBSSV010000234.1:0-3290 GCA_038241705.1 Burkholderiales bacterium
CAACCAAAGGACACCCGTATGTCGTCGCCCGCCTCTTCTCAACCCCTTTCCTTCCTGCAGCCTGAAAGCAAGCTGCCGGTGATCGAAGCCCAGGCATGGCCCGTGGCTGCGGTCGAAGCCTTGTTCGCCCTGCCCTTTAACAACCTGCTGTTCAAGGCACAGCAAGTGCACCGCGCGCACTTTGACCCGAGCGAAATCGAACTGGCCACCCTCCTGTCGATCAAGACCGGCGGCTGTCCGGAAGACTGCGGCTACTGCCCACAAGCAGCGCGCTACGACACCGGCGTCACCGCCCAGAAAATGCTGCCACTGGAAGAGGTACTGGAAGCGGCTCAAGCCGCCAAGGACCAGGGCGCGACCCGCTTTTGCATGGGTGCTGCCTGGCGCGAACCCAAGGAACGTGACCTGGAAAAAGTCGAGGAAATGGTGCGCGAAGTAAAGGCCATGGGCTTGGAAACCTGCGCCACGCTAGGCATGTTGGGAGAAGGCCAAGCCGAACGCCTGCGTAACGCCGGACTCGATTATTACAACCATAACCTCGACACCGCGCCCGAGTTCTATGAAAACGTGATCACCACGCGCGACTATCAGAACCGGCTCGACACCCTGGGCCGGGTGCGCGGTGCGGGCATAAAGGTCTGTTGCGGTGGTATCGTCGGCATGGGCGAATCACGTCTGCAGCGCGCCGGCCTGATCGCTCAATTGGCCAATATGGAACCGTATCCGGAATCGGTGCCAGTGAATCATCTGGTCCAAGTCGAAGGCACACCGCTGCATGGCAGCGAAGCGCTAGACCCATTAGAATTCGTGCGCACTATCGCCGTGGCTCGCATCACTATGCCCCAGGCGCGAGTGCGACTGTCGGCGGGTCGGCGTCAGATGGGCGACGGCATCCAGGCCTTGTGCTTTTTGGCTGGTGCCAACTCAATCTTCTATGGCGACAAGTTGCTGACCACGGGCAATCCCGAAGCCCTGGATGATCAGGACTTGCTGGCACGTCTAGACATGCATGCCGTCGGTGTCACGCTGAATACCACGCAAGCGACCAGCAACGACAGCCGCTGCGCCCCGAGCCAAACTGCAGCGCCAGCGGCCGGCGGCAGTACCGTGTCTCAGAACTGAGCCATGCCTGCGTTTCCCGCGTTGCCAAGCTTGCCCGAGCGCGTCAAGCTGATCGAGGTTGGTCCGCGTGATGGCTTGCAAAATGAGGCTGGCCAGATTTCGGCTGCCGTCAAGATCGCGTTGATCAACCAACTGGCGGCAGCGGGCTTTCAGAACATCGAAGCCACCGCTTTTGTCTCGCCCAAGTGGGTGCCACAGATGGCGGATGCGGCCGAAGTCATGGCCGGCATCGACCGTCCTGCAGGCGTGTTGTATTCTGCCCTGGTGCCGAACCTCAAGGGCTTCGAGGCGGCGCTGGCCGCGGGCGTAGATGAAGTCGTGATTTTTGGCGCGGCGTCAGAAGCCTTTTCGCAGAAAAACATCAACTGCTCGATTGCCGAATCGGTCGCGCGCTTTGCACCGGTGGCTGCGGCAGCGCATGAACACGGCCTGCGCCTGCGTGGCGCCGTCAGCTGTGCGCTGGGTTGCCCCTATCAGGGAGTGGTCACACCGGACCAAGTGGCGCAAGTGGTGGCGCGACTGCGCGACTCGGGCTGCGATGAAATCGACATTGCCGACACCATCGGCGTGGGCACGCCACGCCAGGTACAAACGGTGCTGCAAGCAGCCGCACGCGAATTTCCCTTGGCACAGTTATCGGGCCACTTTCATGATACTCATGGCCAGGCGCTGGCCAACATCTACGCCAGTCTGGAAGTCGGCGTCAGTATTTTCCATGCAGCCGTGGCCGGCTTGGGTGGCTGCCCCTATGCCAAGGGTGCCACTGGCAATGTCGCCACCGAAGATGTGCTGTATTTGCTGCATGGCTTGGGGATCATTACCGGAGTCGATCTAGACGCCGTGAGCGCCGCCGGGGCTTTCATCTCGCAGCAACTGGGCCGCACATCAGCCAGCTGTGCAGCCAATGCCTTGATTAGCCACACTCCGACCTAAAAGGTTGAAGTGTGGCGAACGTTGGCAAAACGACATTTTTTGCATACGCTGCATTTCATCTTGCACATAGACTGGCAAACGCCTGCCGACCTGACTTTCTCCTTTCCCGGCAATGCCACGCTATTTCTGCCAAACATCTGGCACCCACTTGTAATTGTTTCATGTCGATGTGGAAAGTGTTGCTTTTCAATTGCGCTCCGTCAAATGCAGCTTGCTCAGACCTGTAATGATTAACAAAAATACAATAGTAATCAGGGAAATGTCTTCTATGAACGGGCTTGATCATGTCACCAACTTCTTTGAAAATCAGTGCAGCATTTCTTTGTACCGCCCTTAGCGCCTGTGGCGGCAGTGGCGGCCTTCCCCCCGCACAGGCTGCTGCGGCAGAAACTCCTTCTTCTTCGGCCCCCGCACAAGACTGGACGTTGATTGATCTGGGTGGGCAATTGCCTGCCAATAGTGAAATCAATGCTCTCGGTCCTAATGGTGAAGTGGTGGGCCAGGCAATCGTTGACCCCGATTCCAGGATGCTGCCTCCGCCGTCGTATCCTTTCGTCCTAACGAGAGGCAACAGCGCCAACTTGGGTTCGCTTGGCGGTAGCTACGGCATTGCCAATGGCATCAATGACAACGGACAGATCGTTGGCCGGAGCTACGTCGACAGCGCCGGCCAGACCCATGCCTTTGTGTATGCAGACGGACGGATGACCGATCTGGGGGCACTGGTCGCCAATGGCGGTAGCTGGGCAACAGGCATCAATGCTGGTGGACAAGTCGTAGGAACCGCGACTGTTGCAGGACAGAGCAGAAGCGACCATGCTTTCTTGCACGACGGTACTGTCATGCGTGATCTGGGAACCTTGGGTGGCCCTTCCAGCGCTGCGGTCGCCATCAATGATGCGGGTTTGATCACTGGCTACAGTGACAATGCAGCGGGTAAGCAGCGCGCCTTCCTGTACAGTGACGGCCGCATGCAGGACTTGGGAGTGGTTGTCAACAATGACGAGAGTCGAGCGGCGGACATCAACAATGCCGGTCAGATCGTAGGGACGGCCTCGAACCTGGGAGCAGGCAGTGTTGCCTTCCTGTATGTCAATGGCAGTGCCCGCGCCCTAGGAACGCTGGGAGGCATCAGTAGCCAAGCCAGCGCGCTCAATAATGTTGGCGACATCGTCGGCTTTAGTGAGATCGCAAGTGGCGCTTCCCATGCCTTCCTGTATAGGGATGGCACGATG
>JBBSSV010000235.1:0-3265 GCA_038241705.1 Burkholderiales bacterium
ACTGATCGATCTCGATGGTGTCGCCTGGCTGCACCAGCACCTCGATGACATCCACTTCGTCGAAGTCACCGATGTCCGGTACTTTTATTTCTATCAAACTCATGGCTTTCGCTCCGTTCGCTTCTCTTGCCAACACGTGAATGATCTGGGTGCTGGCATGGCTGCCAGACGGACGGCGACGCCCAGCCTGGCGCAGAGAATAGTAGTGTGGGTTATTGCGTGACCGGATTCGGCTTGTCGCCGTCGATACCGTATTTTTCCATGGCCTGCTTGACTACGGAAGCTTTGATCGCACCCTCTTCAGCCAGGGACGTCAACGCTGCAATGGTCACGTAATGCCGGTCCACTTCGAAGAAATCACGCAACTTAGCCCGCGTGTCGGAACGCCCAAACCCATCCGTACCCAAGACGCGGTAGCTGCGATCCTTGGGGATGAAAGCCCGGATCTGCTCGGCAAAGGCGCGCATATAGTCGGTGGCGGCCACGATCGGCCCGACCGTATCCTGCAGGCAGCTAGTAGCGTAAGCGATGCGCGGTGTTTCCTGTGGATGCAACATGTTCCAGCGCTCGGTGTCCTGGCCTTCGCGCCCCAACAGCGTGAAGGATGGCGCCGACCAGATATCGGCATCCACTTTCCAGTCGTCGCGCAGCAGGGCGGCAGCGGCGATGACTTCGCGCAGGATGGTGCCAGAGCCCATCAACTGCACCCGATACTTGCCTTTGTCGCCGCCTTTTTCCAGCAGGTACATGCCCTTTAGGATGCCCTCTTCCTGGCCTTCCTTCAGGCCGGGGTGGGTATAGTTTTCGTTCATCAGGGTGATGTAATAAAACACATCTTCCTGATTCTCGATCATGCGCTTCAGGCCAGCATGGATGATGACTGCGACTTCGTGAGAAAAGGTGGGATCGTAGGGGACGCAATTGGGGATGGTCGACGCAAGAATATGGCTGTGACCGTCTTCGTGCTGGAGACCTTCGCCATTGAGCGTGGTGCGGCCGGCGGTACCGCCAACCAGGAACCCGCGCGCCTGCATGTCGCCTGCTGCCCAAGCCAAGTCGCCAAAGCGTTGGAATCCGAACATCGAGTAGTAGGTGAAAAAGGGGATCATCACCCGGTTGTTGCTCGAATACGAGGTGGCAGCCGCAATCCAGGAACACATAGCACCCGCTTCGTTGATGCCTTCCTGCAGAATCTGGCCGGCCTTGTCTTCGCGGTAATAGCTGACTTGGTCTTTGTCGACCGGCTCGTACAGCTGGCCATCCGGATTGTAGATACCGATCTGGCGGAACAAGCCTTCCATGCCAAATGTGCGGGACTCATCCACCAGGATCGGCACAAGCCGTTTACCCAGATTGGTGTCGCGCAGCAGGATGGACAGAATGCGCACGTAGGCTTGGGTGGTGGAAATCTCGCGCCCTTCTGAGGTCGCGTCCAGCACTACCTTGAAGGCCTCCAACTCCGGCACCTGCAGCGTCTCATCAGCCTTAATGCGGCGATGCGGCAGATAGCCGCCTAGTTCCTTGCGACGCGCGTGCATGTACTGCAGTTCAGGCGAGTCTTCGGCCGGCTTGTAGAACGGCACCTCTGCCAACTGTTCGTCGGAAACCGGAATGCCGAAGCGGTCGCGCATTTCGCGGATGGACTCATCATCCAGTTTCTTGGTCTGGTGCGCAGTGTTGCGCGCCTCGCCCGACTTGCCCATGCCAAAGCCCTTGACGGTCTTGACCAACAACACAGTGGGCTGGCCCACATGGTCCTGGGCTTTTCTGAAAGCGGAATAGATCTTGTGTGGATCGTGGCCGCCACGGGTTAGACGCCAGATGTCGTCGTCGCTCATGTGGGTGACCAGCTCCAGCAACTTGGGATGCTTGCCGAAGAAATGCTTGCGCACGTAGGCGCCGTCCTTGGCTTTGTAGTTCTGGTATTCGCCGTCGATGGTTTCCATCATAGTGCGATGCAGAATGCCCTCCTTATCGCGCGCTAGCAGCTCGTCCCAGTCCGAACCCCAGACCACCTTGATCACATTCCAGCCAGCACCACGGAAGCTCGCCTCCAGTTCCTGGATGATCTTGCCGTTTCCGCGCACCGGGCCATCCAAACGCTGCAGGTTGCAGTTGACGATCATGATCAGGTTGTCCAAGCGCTCACGGGCGGCGACGCCAATCGCACCCATGGATTCCGGCTCATCCATCTCACCGTCGCCACAGAAGACCCAGACCTTGCGATTGTCGGTCTTGGCAATGCCGCGTGCTTCCAGGTAGCGCAGGAAACGCGCCTGGTAAATCGCCATGATCGGGCCTAGACCCATAGAAACGGTAGGGAATTGCCAGAAATCCGGCATCAGCTTGGGATGCGGATAGGAAGACAGGCCATTAACGTCGATTTCACGACGGAAATTGAGCATCTGCTCTTCGCTGATGCGGCCTTCCAGGAAAGCACGGGCGTAAATGCCGGGCGAAGAATGACCCTGAACGTACAGCAGATCGCCGCCGTGGTCTTCCGAGGGCGCATGCCAGAAATGGTTGAAGCCGATGCCCAGCATGTTGGCCAGCGAGGCAAAGCTAGAAATGTGGCCACCCAGATCGCCATCAGCACGGTTTGACTTGACCACCATGACCATGGCATTCCAGCGCATCCAAGAACGCAGACGCTCTTCATACTCAAGGTTGCCGGGGCAAGGGGCGCCCTGATGGGCCGGGATGGTGTTGACGTAGGCGGTGTTGCTGGAGAAAGTAACCCCGGTTCCGCGACGGCGCGCCAGATCAATCATGCGCTCCATGAGATATTGGGCACGGTCGGGGCCAACGGTTTCGATGACCGCCTCCAAGGCCTCCAGCCACTCTTGTGTCTCAACGACGTCGGGATCGTTGGCAGCTTGCGCCATCACTTTATCTAGCTGGGCGGACATGAGGTACTCCTCTATTTTATAGTTCCAAGAACTTGTGGACGTGTCTGTTGATCCGGGATGCAAAGCGCATCATGCACCGCACCCTTCCAGTTTGGCTAATCAAATATTTTATCAGAAATGGTTTTTCTTTCAAATCGCGAAAGCGTATTTCGCATTATGAAAAGAAATGCTGGGTTCGCTGATAGATTTCCTATAAGTCTTTCGTGGACATCAAACTGCCCGCCGCTTTCCTGGATTGCGCAAATGATTACTTCTTTATAAAGTGCATTGCTTGCACCCTGCACGGGTCGGACTTACTCTGTCAGGCAGCAGGAATGGCTGGGCGCAGCAATGCTCCCCGTATAATTCAAACAAGT
>JBBSSV010000236.1:0-3227 GCA_038241705.1 Burkholderiales bacterium
CGCACCACCTCTTTCAGCATACTGTCCATAATGAAGGCATTGCGCGCATCCAGCACCCGGCTGTCTTCGTCGCCAGCGGTCTGCGGACTGGCCTGGAACAGCACCCGGCCCTGGCCATCGACCACTTTCTCTACCAGATACGGCAACACCTGGTAGCCACCATTGGCAAACACGGCATAGCCCCCAGCCAGTTGCAGCGGAGTGACCGAGCCCGAGCCCAGGCTCATGGTCAGGTTGGCGGGATGCTTGTCGGCGTCGAACCCAAAGCGAGTGACGAACTCTTGGGCATAGGACGGGCCAATGGCACGCAGCATGCGGATCGACACCAGGTTCTTGGAGCGCTTCAGTCCAGTGCGTAAAGTCACCGGGCCGTCATAGCGGCCATTGTCGTTGCCCGGATTCCAGCCACGGCTGGTGACTTCGCTGTCGTCTGTCAGTGGGGCATCGTTGACCAGAGTGGAAGGTGAAAATCCTTTTTCCAGAGCGGCGGAATAGACAAAGGGCTTGAAAGCTGAACCCGGCTGACGCCAGGCCTGACCAACGTGGTCGAACTGGTTCAGAGCGAAATCAAAGCCGCCTACCAGAGCGCGAATGGCGCCATCCTTCGCATCCAGCGCGACAAAGGCGGCGGCGACTTCAGGCAACTGGGTGATACGCCAGCTTTTCTTGCCTTCACGCATAACGCGAATTACGGCACCCGGTTCGATCTTCTTGGGCGCCTTGGTCTTGGCAGAGAGCGCCGGCGCAGCAAAGCGCAGGCCACTGCCGTTGATGCTGATCTGCACCCCCCCGATCAGGGCCGCGCGCACCTCCTTGGGGCTGGCGCTCAGGACCACGGCCGACTGCAAGTCGCCGCTGTTGCGATGGCGTACCAAGGTGGCATCGATCGCGTCATCACGCGCCTGCCGCTCCGAAGGCAGGTCCATTTTTGCTTCCGGACCACGGTAGCCATGGCGGCTTTCGTAATCCAGCACGCCCCGGCGCAAGGCAGAGACCGCTGCATTCTGGTCACGCTGACGTAGGGTGGTATACACCTTGAAGCCGCTGCTGTAGATCTCGTCGCCGTACTGACCGTATAGAAACTGGCGCACCATTTCGGCCGCATGGCCGGCATGAGTGGGATAGCGCTGGGAGGCGGTCTGCACCTTCAACTCTTCCGCCGCCGCACGCTGGTATTGCTCGTCGTCCAGATAGCCCAAAGTATGCATGCGCTGCAGGATGTACTGCTGGCGCTCGCTGGCGCGCTTGGGATTGACTACCGGATTGTTGGTGGCCGGCGCCTTGGGTAAGCCCGCCAGCATGGCCGCTTCAGCCGCACTGACATCTTGAATCGACTTACCAAAATAAATCCGGGCCGCACTGCCAAAGCCATAGGCGCGCTCACCCAGATAGATCTGGTTCATGTACAGCCCCAGAATCTGATCTTTGGACAGATGGGACTCAATCTTGTAGGCCAGCATCACTTCCTGCAGCTTGCGGCTGTAGGTTTTCTTGCGCGTCAGCAAAAAAGTACGCGCGACCTGCATAGTGATGGTCGAAGCCCCCTGGGAACGGCTGGTGCGCAAGTTCGCCAAGGCTGCCCGCGCCACACCGGAAAAGTCCACGCCGTTGTGCTCGTAGAAGTTGTTGTCCTCAGTCGCAATCACGGCCTGCTTCATGACAGCCGGGATTTGGGCAATAGGTACAAAATCCCGTCTTTCTTCACCAAACTCGGTGATTAGCTTTTCGTCCGCGGTGTACACCCGCAACGGCATCTTGGGCTGATATTCGGTTAGTGCATCAATGGGGGGCAGGTTGGGTGCCAGGAAGGCGAGTACGTATAGCACCAGCAAGAGCGCCAGGCAGACGATGCTGCCGCCGACGATAACGCCGACTTGCACCAGACGTTCCTTGCTGGAAGCCTGGGACCAGTTTTTGAAAAATGAGCGAAAAGCCGGCTTGCGGGCCACGATATTCCCCTGTTGCTAATCTGGAATTGGATTGGACGGTCAGACGTCAGATCCTGGCAGAAGCGCCATCAGGACCTGGATTCACTGTAACAAAGCATGGCCAACCTAATTGCAAGAAAATGTTGCTAAAAGGCAATGGCGACCTCCTGTTTCAATGATGATGCGACCAGTTCAGGCCGCCGGACGCCAGATAGGATTCGACTGCGTCTTTCTGGCCCGTGGCATGCAGATGGACTTCGCCACAGCTGCAAATCCCCTGATAGGGCTGGACGTGGGAGCAGGCCGAGACTTTTTGCAGATAGACGGTAACGAGTTTGGTGCATTGCTTGCACTTGAAGCGCAGGGTGCGAGATGGTTTGTGACGCATGGTTTCCTCTTGAAGACGGCGTAAGCCGGGCACAGATGCCGCTGGCATCATAGGGCAAAGCGGCACTGGAAGCGATTATTTTTGCATTCCGGGCACTCCCAAAGCCTGTGGCACCCTACCAGCAACGTCCCGCAAAAAGACATTGCACCCCGCCGTGCCCGCCTGTCTCCTGTCGCAGGCGTACAATCCCGGCATGGGTCCTTTCGGACCTTTTCTATGCCCCAAGCCTGCAAAAAGCGATTTGCTGGGCACTTTTTCTGTTTTTCGCCGTCTTCTGTTTGTGCCCCATACCATGCGCGACCTTGTGGGCGAACACGCCTGACCTGACCGTGTCTGAATCTGCGTCCTGATGCTTGCCCTCGCTGTTGCGCACTTGTCTGCATTCATCCTGCCCTGTATTGCCTGCCGTTGACCATGAACCCTGGATTTCTCTATGCCGCAGCCGCCTATGGCATATGGGGCCTGTTCCCCTTATATTTTCACGCTCTGCAAGACATTGCGCCGCTGGAGATCGTGCTGTATCGCGTGGTCTGGGCGCTGGGCTTTTTGCTGCTGGTGTTGCTGGTGCGGCGTCAATGGTCCTGGCTCGCCCTGCTGCGACGCCAGCCACGGGTCTGGCTGAGCTTCCTTGGCAGCGCGCTGTTTTTGTCGATCAACTGGCTGACTTATATCTGGACCGTGCACGCCGGTCAAGTTGCCGATGCCGCGCTGGGTTATTTCATTAATCCGCTGTTTACCGTTGTGCTGGGGGTCTTCTTCCTGCATGAACGCCTACGCCGTGTGCAATGGCTGGCGGTTGCCATTGCTGCTGTCGGGGTAGGCTGGCTGGCTTGGCATCGCGGGCAAATTCCCTGGGTGCCGCTGATCCTGGCAATCAGCTTCGGCTCGTACGGCCTGCTGCGCAAGACGGC